>CANQYA010000034.1 GCA_947627965.1 uncultured Bacilli bacterium | reverse complement strand
TCAAGTAATATTCACCAAGCAGGTAGTTATGTCGATGATGAAAGATTACGTTTTGACTTTACTTTTACAGGTAAAATAAAAGAAGAAGATATTATTAAAGTAGAAAATTTATGTAATGAAAAAATTAATAAGCAAAGTCCTGTAGTGATTAAAGAAATGCCTTTAGAGGAAGCTAAAGAATTAGGGGCAATGGCTCTATTTAGTGAAAAATATAAAGATATAGTTCGCGTTGTTACTATTGGTTCGTCTATTGAATTATGTGGTGGTACTCATGTAAGTAATAGTGGTGATATTAACAAAATGGCTATTACTAAAGTAGAATCTAAAGGAAGTAATATTTATCGTATTGAAGCTACTACTAATGATAATATTCCTAAGATAGTAGGAGAAGTTATTAATAATTACCAAGAAGAAATAAAAAAACTTATTAATAAAGCTAAAACAATATTAGATAAAGCTCATAATGAAGGAATTAATTTATCTTTTGATGTATTGCTAGATAATATTAATCCATCTTCTTACCAAGATATATTACTTTATAAAAATAAATTAGATACTATTCAAGAAGAAGTTAAAAACTTAGAAAAAGAATATAATTTAGAAAGAATTAATAATAAAGCTAATGACTTAAGTTCTTTCTTAGAAACAATAGAAAATATTAATAATTATAATGTAATTATTAAAAGAGTAGATAATTATGATAATGAAGTATTAAAAAGAATAATTGATAATTTATTAGTACAAATTAAAGAAGGATTAATTTTTATTGCTAATGTTAAAGAAAATAGTGTATCTTTTATTTGCCGTAGTAATATTGATGTTAATGCTGGTTCTTTAGTAAAAGAAGTATCACTTAAAATGGGTGGTAATGGAGGAGGTAGTCCTACTTTTGCTCAAGGTGGCGGTAAAACTACTAGTAATTTAGAAGAAATATTTACATATATTAAAGAAAAAATATAATTTTAATTATTATTTTTACAATTATTGTGAGGTGAAATAATGAAAGAAGTTATTACTATTTTAACTAATCTAAATAAAACGATAGCGGTAATGGAGTCTTGTACGGGGGGAGCTATCTGTAATAGTATTACTGATATTGAAGGAGCTAGTAATGTCTTTAACTATGGAGCAGTAACTTATTCTAACAATGCTAAAATAAAAATGGGGGTAAGAAAAGAAATAATTGATAAATATACAGTTTATAGTAATGAAACAGCTAACGAAATGAGTAAAACAATTAGTCTTTTTACTAATTCCCATTATGGAGTAGGGGTAACTGGTAAATTAAATAGAATTGATAAAAATAATTTATATGGTGAAGATAATATTGTCTATATAAGTATTTATGATCGTGATAATAATAAATTTTATAATAAAGAAGTTAAAGTATTAGAAGATTGTAGAAGTCAAAATAAACAATTAGTAATTGATGTTATTGTTAACGAATTATTGAAAATAATTAAATAAATTTCATAAGATATTCACTTTTTTAACACATAAAAGAGTTAGTATTAAAAGGGTGGTAGAATGAAAGATAAACTTTTAATTAGTATGGTTATTTTAATAATTTTATTGATAGTTGTCACTACTGTTTTAATTAATCAAAAAGGTATCGAAGATAAAATAAAATTAGATATAACTGATAACGAATAATTTGTTAAAAGTTGTTGCATTTTTTCAATTAATATTTTAAAATATAAGTGATTTCTATGGAAGAAGAGTAGTTATAATTGATTAATAGAAAGAGTATGGTTGATGGAAATACTTATCGTATTATAATGAATGACACTTCCCTGTAATAGAACCGTGTATTCGCGTTAAGAATTTAAAGCATATTAATTATGAAATTAAGGTGGCACCACGAGTAATATCTCGTCCTTATGGGTGGCATCTTTTTATTTTAGAGAGGGTGAAATTATGGTAACAAAACCAAAAGGATGCCATGACATATATGGCACGGAAGCTAAAAAATGGCAATATGTAAACAAAGTAATAGATTCATTAATGGAAAAGTATAATTACAGTTATATTAGAACGCCTATTTTTGAATCGAGTGAGGTTTTTCATAGGGGAATGGGGGAGACAACGGATGTTGTTACCAAAGAAACTTATGATTTCGTCGACCGAGCTAATCGTAAAATGACTTTACGTCCTGAAGGAACAGCGGGTATTGTAAGAAGTTATATCGAAAATAAAATGTATGGTAATATGCCTAATCCTGTAAAACTATATTATAATGGAACAATGTATCGTTATGAACGTCCGCAATCAGGTCGCGATCGTGAACTTACACAATTTGGAGTAGAACTTTTAGGTAGTGACGATCCTTTAAGTGATGCTGAAGTAATAAGTATTCCTGTAAATTTATTTAAAATACTTGGTCTACAAGAAATAAAAGTTAAGATAAATTCTTTAGGAGATAATGCGTCACGTAATAATTATCGCGAAGCTTTAAAAAAATATTTTGAACCACATATTAGTAGTTTTTGCGAAGATTGTCAAGAGCGCTTTGTTAAAAATCCTTTACGTATTTTAGATTGTAAAGTAGATAAAGATAATCCTATTTTAAAGAATGCTCCTAAAACTCTCGATTACTTGAATGAAGAAAGTAATCTTCGTTTTGAAAAAGTAAAAGAATATTTAAAGGCTTTAGAAGTAGATTACGAAGTAGATCCTAAATTAGTAAGAGGACTTGACTATTATAACCATACTGTTTTTGAAATAGAAGCTCATGTGGAAGGCTTTGGCTCTAATAATGTATTAGGGGCAGGAGGAAGATATAATGGCTTAGTAGAACTTTTAGATGGACCTAAAACGCCTGGTGTCGGTTTTGCTTGTGGGATAGGGCGTCTTATGATGGCACTAGATTTAGAAAATATCGACCTAGATATAAAAGACGATGTCGAAATATTTGTTATGGCTGTTTCCGATACCGAAAAGAATTATGCAGTTACTTTAGTTCAAAGTCTAAGAATGAGTGGTTTTAAAGTAGAAATGGACTATACTGATCGTAATTTAAAAGGACAATTTAAGCAAGCTGATCGCCTTAATGCTAAATATTTGATAATTTTAAATGATAAAGACTTAGCTAAAAATGAAATAAAAGTTAAAAATAATATAACTAAAGAAGAAATTACACTTGAATTAGATTATTTATTATATTATTTTGACGAAGTTTTACAAGACGAAGAGTACATTAATGAAAACGAAGACTTAACTAGTGACATAGAATGTAGTTGCCATCATCACGACTGTAAATGTCATCATGAGGAAGGAGAATAAAAATGTTAAAAAAAATAAAAATTAGCGAATTAAAAAATTATTACGGACAAGAAGTAGAAGTCCAAGGTTTCGTCGATAATATTCGCAATATTAAGTGGGTTCAATTTGTTATTTTAAGAGACGAAACTGGTAAAGTACAGTTAACTATTGAGAAAAGTAATGAAGAAAATAAAGAATTAGTTGCTATAGTTGACGAGTTAACAGCGGAAAGCACCTTAAAAATAAAAGGTAAAGTAATAGAAAACCCTAATGTTAAATTAAATGGTATGGAAATAATACCTAGTAGTATAATGGTAACTAGTAAAAATGAAAGTGAAGAATTACCTTTTAATTATAAAGATTTAGATAATGTTAATTTAGATACGAGATTAGATTATCGTTTTATTGATTTACGTAATCCTAAAAATGCTTTTATTTTCCAAGTTCAAAGTACTTTAATTAAATATATGCGTGAATATTTATACAATAATGATTTTATCGAAATTCATACTCCTAAATTAATTGGTGCAGCAAGTGAGTCAGGTAGTGAAGTTTTTGAGGTTAAATACTTTGATAATCCTGCGTATCTTGCTCAATCGCCACAATTCTATAAACAGATGGCTATGGCCAGTGGGTTCAATCGTATTTTTGAAGTAGCTCCATGTTTTAGAGCTGAAAATTCTAATACTAATCGTCATGCGACTGAGTTTACATCTTTTGACATTGAATTTAGTTATATTAACAGTTTTCATGATGTTATGGATTTAGAAGCCGAAATGATTACTTACGGTTTACAAAAGTTAAAAGACGAATTAGGTTCTAAAATTAAAGAATTATATGATATTGATATTGTTGTTCCTACTTTACCTTTTCCATGTATGTCTTTAAAAGATATATATAAAGAGTTAGAAGAAAGATATAATTATAAAGTAGCTGAAAGTGAAATGAAAGACTTAACTACTGAAGCTGAACGATTAGTTGCTCGTCTTGCTAAAGATAAGTATAATCATGAATTTATGTTTGTTATTGATTATCCAGCTGAAAAACGTGCTTTCTATCATATGCGTAACGACGAAGGTGTTTTACAAGGATATGACTTAATTTGGCGTGGTGTCGAGATAACTAGTGGTGCTCAAAGAGAACATCGTTACGATAAAATTTGTCAAGTAGCTAAAGAAAAAGGATTAGGAAAAGATGTCGAATTTTATTTAGAGTTCTTTAAATATGGTTGTCCTCCTCACGGTGGTTTTGCTATTGGCGTAGACCGTCTTACAATGCTTTTATTAAACATTCCTAGTGTCAAAGAGTCACAATTCTTATTTAGAGGACCTAATCGCATCAATCCTTAATAAAAATGTAACTGAGTAATAGTACTTAGTTACATTTTTTAACATTTAAAAGTATAAATTGTAAAAAAAATAAAAAAAGTGGTTGTTTCTGTTAACTTTTTTTGGTAAAATAAGAATGTATATAATAGAGAGGTTAAAGAGTGTGAGTGTTAATGAACAATAATAAGATAAAAAAAATCACAATTGTAATATTAATTCTTGTTATTTTTGTTATGAGTACAGCTTATGCTACTTTATATCGCAAATTAAAAATTGGTGGTAATGCTCATGTATCAGCTGATTGGAAAGTAGAAGTTACTGATATTAGAGAAACTGAAACTTTAGGACAAGCATCTAGTGTAAGCTTACCAACTTTTACAGCATCGACAGTTACCTTTCATGCTAGTTTGGTTGAAAAGACCGACAGCATTACGTATACCATTAAAATTAAAAATAGTGGTATTATCGATGCTAGACTTAGTGATATAGTATCAACTCAGAGTGATGCAACTATTATATATGAAATTGGGGGCATAAATAAAGATGATGTCTTACTTGCTGGTGAAGAAAAAATAGTTACTGTTAAGATAAGTCTTAGTCCTTCTACTTTAGAAGGAGAACCTGTTAGTAATGAAGTATCCATCATTTTTAACTTTATTCAAAATATATAAAAAGATAATTAGGGGATAGTTATTATGAGAGCATTAAATAAAAAAATCGTTTTTTTATATGTATTACTCATTGCTTATATAACTATAAAGATTTTATCTGTTAATATTGGTTTTCTTACTATTAGTAATGAACTTAATGTAGGAATTTGGGGTGTTTTTTTCCTAATTGCTTTGTTCTTTACTAAAGGAGACTACAATCGGTATTTAGACCAATATGATAAAGTCCAGACAACTTTTATTGTTGTCGTCGGTTATTTAATGTTTTATTTCCTTTTAGGATTGTTTGTTGGATATCAATACAATGCATATTCGTTAACGCCGAGGGGAATAATAAATAATACCATTTTGTTTATGCCGATTATTATATTCCAAGAATATATAAGGCAGGTATTAGTTAATTATAGTGATGGTAAAAGTAGATGGATTGTTATAATTACATTGATGTTTATTCTAATAGGTTTAAACTTTAACAGTGTCTTTAATGACTTCCAGAATGCTGAAGCAACATTTAAGTTATTGTGTTCAGAAATAATACCAGCTGTTGCAAGAAACTTTGTGTTTACTTATCTTGCTTATATAAGTAGTTGTAAACCAGTTATCTTGTATCGTTTGTTAACGACAGCAGTATCTATTTATTTACCAATTCTTCCTAATATAAATTGGTTTTATAATGGATTGTTCGGAATATTAGTACCAATAATTTTATATGTGCTTACTAATTATTCACAATTAAAGTTAGAAAGAAAATTATCGCGAGAAGAAGAAAAGAAAAATCGACCGATTACTTATGTACCAACCCTGATTTTGGTTTTCTTGATTGTAGGATTTGTAGTAGGGTTCTTCAAGTATCAACCAGTTGCGGTTGTCAGTGACAGTATGTTACCACTGTTTGCAAGAGGCGATATGATAATAGTAGAACAACTAAACGAAGAAGAAGTCAAGAATTTAAAAGTAGGCGATGTCGTTAAATTCTTAACCGATAATTATTACGTAATTCATAGAATTTATGCAATAGAAGAAACAAAAGATGGTCTTGTCTTTACTACGAAAGGAGATAACAACAATGCTCCTGACAGTGATAAAGTTAAGGCTGAACAAATAAAAGGTAAATATAAATTTCATATAAAATATGTTGGCTTTCCATCAGTTTGGTTAAGCGAGGCATTAAGATAAGGTGGTGTGGATAGTGAAAAATTTTGACAAAGATACGTCTAATGATTTAGAAAAAGATACTAGTGATTTTTTCCATAATTTCTCTATTGATAAGAAGGTGTATTCTGATGGCGATTTTCGCGATGAACCTAGTATGGTTGACGATGTGGAGAATATTAAATTAATTGAGATAGCTAAACATGACGAGGATAAAAAGGATATTAATAAAGAAGATATTAGCTATGGAAAAGAACCTAAGAAAGAGAACAAAGTGACGAAACCAAAAAATAATAACAAAAACAATAATAACGCTATGAAGGTTCCTAGTGATATCTTTAAGGTAATAGGGCTTATTGTATCAGGATTATTACTAGTTATTTCTATTTGGATTATGACTAAGTGCTTTACTCCAGCCCAAAAAGTGGAGAAAGTTAAATTATCGTATAATACGACGGACCAAGTTGATTATCGAGTATTTTTAGTTCCTAACGATTTTTATGAGACATCTACTTTAGGTGTTGGCGAATTAGTACCAGTTACTTTTATCGATAAAATCGAAATAGATTTTACTAGTTTCTTGTCTGCTAATAAGCAGTTAGATATGAATTACAGTTATCGTGTTAATGGTGTTATTACAACGACAGCTGACGATGGATCAAGTGAAAATAGTGGAGGTAAGATTTGGACAAAGAACTATGAGCTAGTCGCACCTCAGTCTTTAATTGAATCTGCTACAACTGGGTATAATGTTCAAGAAAAAGTAGTTATTGATTACAATAAATTTAATGAATTAGTTAATCAATATAAATTAAGGGCAGCTATACCTATGAAAGCTGTTTTAGCTGTAACTCTTACAGTTGATGCTTCTAGTATTGTCGATGGAGAACCATTAAATGTAACTGATGCAGTAACCGTTAATATACCATTATCTGTTTCAACTTTACAAATAACTACTAGTGGAGACGGAACCGAAGCTAAAACTTTGGTTGATACTTTAGATGTTAATGCTAAAAATAATTTTACTTTATTAGCTATAAGTGCCATTATCTTTATCGCATCATTGATTACGACTATATCTTTACTAAAGAGTTTACGTAAAATGACAGTTGAACATAGTTTAATTATCAAATTCAATAAGATTATGAGAGATTATAGTCAAGTTATTATTGAAATTGAAGAATTACCTGATGTTATAAATTCTTCAGTAATTGAAGTTAAGAATTTTAGAGATATGCTCGATGTTCAAAAAGAATTACATTTACCTATTATGTGTTGTAAATCTAAAACAGGTGAAATAAGTGATAATGTATTCTATATTGTTAATCAAAATCAAATCTTTAAATATATGATGAATGACGAAGCCGAAAAAATATAATTAAAATGTAAAAGATGACAAATTGTGTCATCTTTTTAGTATTTTTTGATAATATAACAATATTTATGGTATAATAATATTGTCTGAAAGATATGAGGTGTACTCTATAAAACCGACTAAGTAACGATACGGGAGTTCGGAGCTCTATCTGGTGTTGAAGACCTTTTATTAGGGATCCTAAAGGATAGGTATGGACACCCACCTGCCAAGAGCGGGTTTTTATCGTTTCACATCGCAGTCTTTTGGACTTTTTTAATTTTGAAAGAGGTATTATGTTAGAAAGATTAGAATGGCTTATTGGCAATGATAATATTGTTAAAATAAAAAAAACTAAAGTTTTAATTGTTGGCTTAGGGGGAGTAGGTGGTTATGTAGCTTGTGCTCTTGCTCGCAGTGGAATTATGGATTTTGTAATAATTGATAATGATACTGTCGATGTATCTAACTTAAATCGGCAAATAGTAGCTACATTATCTACTATTGGTAAAAAGAAAGTCGATGTTTTAGAAGAAATATTACACGATATTAATAACGATATAAAAGTTACTAAGTACGATTTATTTCTAACAAGTGAAAATATTAGTGATGTAATTACTTCAGAAATAGATTTTGTTATTGACGCATGTGATACGGTTAAAACAAAAGAAGCTATTATTTTAGAATGTTTAAATAAAAATATTAGTTTTATTTCAGCTATGGGAACAGGTAATAGAATGGATCCTACTTTAATTAGAATAATGGATATTAAAAAAACAGCTAACGATCCTTTAGCTAAAATAATTAGAAAATGGGTAAAAGATAATAAAATAAATAAAAAAATACCCGTTGCTTGTTCTATTGAAGTACCAATTAAAATTGGTAATAAAGTGGGTTCTAATAGCTTTGTTCCTGCTAGTTGTGGCTTAGCTATAGCAAGTTATGTAATAAGGAAAATTATAGATAAAAAAAGATGAACAAATTGTTCACCTAAAATTTACGGAATAGACCAATTGCTTTACCTAAAATAGTAACTTTATCTAGTATAATTGGTTGCATGGTATCATTTTCGGGTTGTAATCTGATATATCCTTTTTCTTTATAAAAAGTTTTTAAGGTTACTTCATTATCACTCGTCATAGCAACAACCATTTCTCCGTTATTAGCAGTATTTTTTCTTTCAACAATTACTATATCGTCGTTAAAAATACCTTTGTTAATCATTGATGTACCTTGAACATGTAAAGCAAAAACATCTTTTTTAGTTGCTAACAAGCTACTTGGTAAGGCAATATACTGATTTGGTGTCTCGATTGCTTCGATAGGATTACCAGCTGTTACTTCGCCAAGAAGTGGTACAGTTACAGTATCGTTATTATTGTTCGCATATTCATTAGGAACTAATAACTCAAGGGTTCTATTTTTAGCTTCATCTTTTTTGATATATCCTTTTTCTTCCAATTTATTAAGATGAAAATGAGTTGTAGCAGGTGAACTTAAGTCCAAAGCTTTACATATTTCCCTTACCGTTGGTGGATAATTATGCGATGCGATAAACTTTTTAATTACCTTTAAAATATCAGCTTGTCTTCTAGTTAATTTTTCCATAATTTTACCTCCATAATTTAATAATACCACAAACGTTTGTTTTTGTCAAACAATTGTTTTTTGTGTTAATCCTTTTTAGAAATGTCACCGCTAAATTTTTTTAAAATGTCACCTTATAATGATAAAATATATTATTTGAAAGGAGGTGCATTTTTAAATTAAATGATAAAAGATAAAGAAAAAGCTCTTAATCT
>CANQYA010000033.1 GCA_947627965.1 uncultured Bacilli bacterium | reverse complement strand
ACATGCAATGTGGGCAGGACTATTAACAGATTTAATATCAATTATAGTTAGTATTATATTGGTTAGTGTTGTATTTGGTTAAAAAAAAGAGTATAATGCCACTAGGTGGTCGAAATGGAACGTTTACAAAAATTTATAGCCAATAGTGGGGTAACTTCGCGAAGAAAAGCTGAAGAATTAATTACCGAAGGTAAAGTCAAAGTCGATGGTAAAGTTATTACGGAATTAGGTTACAAAGTAGGAAATAATAGTGAAGTATTGGTCAATGATATAAAAATTAACAAAGAAGATAAAGTCTATTATTTACTTAATAAACCTCGTGGTGTAATTACTACTACTAAGGACGATAAAGGTAGAAAAAAAGTTACTGATTTAATTAGTGAAAGTAAAAGAATTTATCCTGTGGGTAGACTTGATTATGATACGACGGGGGCATTATTATTAACTAATGATGGGGAATTTACTAATATGATGACCCATCCTAAAAATGAAATAGATAAAGTATATATTGCTAAAATAAATGGCATTTTAATACCAAGTGATATTATGAGTTTAAAAAATGGTGTCGTAATCGATGGTAAAAAAACTAGTAAAGCTAAAATAAAAGTAAAAAAAATAGATAAAATAAATCATACTTCTATTATCGAAATAACTATTCACGAAGGGCGTAATCACCAAGTAAAGAAAATGTTTTCGACATTAGGGTACGATGTAATAAAATTGAAACGTGAACGTATTGCTTTTCTAGATTTAAAAGGACTAAATTCAGGGGAATATCGCCTCCTTAATCCTAAAGAAATAAGTAAATTATACGTTTTATTAAATGAAAAAAAGAACTCCAAATAGGGTTCTTTTTTAAGATATTTCAATCGCACTAGTTGGGCATCCCATAGCGGCATCTTCGACATCTTCCTTTTTATCTTCGGGAATTTCTTCAACCTTACAGCAAGCAAGTCCGTCATCTTCTAACTCAAAGACATCAGGAACTATACTTTGGCAAGCACCACAACCAATACAAAGATCTTTATCAACTTCTGCTTTCATAAAACTTCCTCCATTAAAATTATATAATAAGAAAAATAAAAATACTAGTAATTATTGACATTTATTGACAATTATATGAGTGATGAGACATTTTCTTTTTTTCTATTATATGATAAACTGAAAGTGATAAGGGGTGGTGTTATGCAAAGTCGCTTAGATCGCCATAAAGATAACAGTGATAAAGAGTTACCTAGTCGTCTTGTTAGAAATAAAAATTTATATGATGAATTAAATAATAAAATTGGATTTGAAGAAATACCTAATTTTGATACTCAGACAAGAATAGAGTTAACTTCACTTAACAATCCTCAAAGAAGTAGGGAAAGTTATCAACAATTAAAAGATTACCAAGAAATTATTAAACAAAATAAAGAGGAAGAAGAAGTCAAAGAAGAAGAAATAAAAGAAGAACCTAAGCTTTATGATATAAATGCTATTCTAGAAGAAGCTAGAAAAAATCGTAGTAAAGTTGACGAATTAGAGAAAAAAAGAAAATTAAAAAACGAAGAATATAGTATTTTATCTGATTTAAATAAAAAGTATTTAGCTAATGACGAAGAAAAAGAAAAGCCCGAAAAAGAAAAGTACGAAGGATTAGAAGAACTAATTAATACGATAACTTCTAAAACTTTAGTTAATGATATAAAGGTGCAAGAATTAGCTCAAGAAAATAAAAAAGAGGAGGGTTTGTTAGACGACTTAGTTGCTACTAGTGTCGATTTACAAGTTAATGTACCTAGTAAATATGAAAATACTAATGAACCGATACTTAATGAAAAAGAAACAGTTAATGAAGAAGAATTAAAACAAGATGAGGAAGAAGCACCTACTTTAGAAAAAACAATTGATGATTCTTTCTATACGAGATCGATGGATTTATCGAAAGACGATTTTGATTTATCTTTAGATAGTGAGCAGGGAGGAGCTAGAAGAGTAATTTTAATAATATTTGTTACTGTTATTTTACTTGCTATTATTGCTGTTGTTATCTATTTCATATTACAAAGTAGGGGAATAAAGATATTTTAACTAGAAATATAATTCTAGTTTTTTTTCATATATTTTACTAGGTGGTAAAGTGCGTGGAAAAATTAAATTAAAAAATAAAAAACATAAATATAAAAAAGTATTATTTTTTTTAACGATTATTTTTATTATAGTAGGAACTTATTTAACTATTAATTATGTTGGTAATAGATTAGGAAAAAAATTATTAGAATATGCTTCTAACGAAGTAGGAAGAATAGCAAGATATGTTGTTAATTATGCTTGTAGTACCGACGATATTAAAGAGTTAGAATTTAATGATTTATTTGTTATGACTAAAAATCAAAATGACGAAATAAAGACCATTGATTTTAATCCTATCGTTGTTAATAATATATTGAATGCTGTTACTAAAAATGTTATTAAATATTTTAAAGCTTTAGAGGAGGGTAATTTAGAAGTAATAAATTTAAAAGATAATTTTTTTATTAAAACAGATCTTGATAAATTGAAAGAAGGAATAGTAGTAGAAATACCTATGGGAGCAGTAACAGGAAATGCTTTATTAGCTAATTTAGGACCTAAAATACCAGTAAAGTTATTATTGACAGGAGATATAGAATCATATATAGATACAGATATAAAGTATTATGGTATTAATAATGCTTTAATTACTATTTATGTCAATTTAAAAGTAAGTGAAGAAATATATATGCCTATTACGACGGGGAGAGTAACTATATCACAAAAAATACCGATAGCTATTAAACTTATACAAGGAATAGTTCCTAATTTCTATTTTGACAATATGGGAATATCGTCCATTGTTGATAATAATTAAATATATGTGCTATAATGAAAGTGAAGGTGCGGTATGAAAATAATAATAAATAATAATGAATATGAATTAATTAAAAATTATAAAGATGGGTTTAATTTGGACGAAGTGATAAGTCTTGCGACAGATTACTTTAATGATTATGATTACATAGTTGGTGATTATGCTTATAGTAAGTTAAGATTAAAAGGTTTTTATGCTGATACTAATAAGAAAGCTAATGCAATAAATAAGATTAGTACGGTTGACGAATATATTAATAAATATTGTGCTTATGAGTGTCGACATTTTATTTTAAAAAAGAAAGAAAATAAATAAAAATAAGAGAAAAATATTGAAATATAGTAAAAATATGGTAAAATAAAGTTATATGTATAGGATAAGAGGAGGTTATATTATATGAATATGACAGACGATAAGAAAATTATGTCAATTGTTTTAGAAGATGGATCAATAGATGAAGTGGAAGTTTTATTAAGCTTTGAGTTTACGGATACTAAGAAAGAGTATATTGTATATACTAAAAACGAAACTGATGAGGCTGGTAATGTAACTATTTATGTTGCATCATTAATAAGAAGCGAGGGAGAAGATCCAAAACTTGGTAGTGTAGAAACTGACGAAGAATGGTCAAGAATTAAGAATGTATTAAAAGAACTTGCAAAAGATGATGATAAAGAACAATAGAGGGAGGTTTTACTATGTCAGAAGAACAAAAGATAATTAGGCAAAAGGAGGCACCTTCAAGAGTAGCGTCTGATAGTAAATTTAAAATAATGGTTGCGGCATTATCTAATCGTACAATCACACCTTTAAGAAAAAAAATAAGTGAAAGAAAATTAGATAAAGCATATGCAAGATATAATGAACTATATTATGAAATGAGCCAGCATGCTAATATGGCTAGAACTATGAGCCATAATAGAAATCAATATAGTATCAATAATGAAGCAGAGTACGAAGCATTAAAAGCTAGGGATATTTCTAAAAAACTTAGTAAATTGGCTGTTGTGCTTTTGGACGAAGATATTAAAAAGATAGCTACTAATACAGTAGGGAAAAAGTTTAATGCCCGTGCTGTAAGAGTTGCCTTATTTCCTTTAGAAAGAATACGTGTTAAGATTAAGAACAATAGGGCTATAAATGCTTATGCTAGAAAAATTGCTAAAGATACAAGAACTAATATCGAAAATAGTGTTAAGAATGCTCTTTTTGAAGATCCTAACTTAAGAGAAGCAACTACTAAAGAAGAAATCAATATTAATAAAATAAGAGAATTAAAGTTACCTAAAAAAGGTGACGATAAATTAGAAAACTTAAGAGGATTTATTGTAAAAGAAAATAAAGAAGGGCCAGCAAATATCGATAAAGCTCCAGAAGAAGAAAGAATATCAACTGAAAAAGTAGAAGAAAATGTTTCTAAAGCTGAAGAACCTAAAGAAAAGCCTATTTCGCTTAGTGATATTTTAAAAGGTACGGCCAAAGCTAAGGAAAGCGGAAATGACACTCAAGAAGTAGAGAAAGAACCTATTGTTAGTGAAGAAAAGAAAGAAGAACCTAAAGTTGAAAATAAAAATAATGGAATAACAATGGAACAAATATTACAGGGTGTAAAACGTAACGAAGAAGTTCCTTCTGAACAAGAACAGCCAGTTGCTGAAAAATCAAACACTGAAACAGAACAACAAGAAAAATCATTGTCAGAGATAGCATCAGGTGTGTTTGGTACTTCAAAAGCTAGCGAAAAAACAAGCATCGAAGAAAGACAACCAGTTGTTGAAGAACAAAAAGAAGAAAAACCTTTAAATACCTCTCAAGATAATGACACTATTGCTCGCTTAGAAGCAACTTTACCATACTTAAATGAGAAAGCTAGAAAATCAGTAGAAGAAATAATTGCTAACTTAAAAAATAAAGAAAAAGTTGATACTGTTCAACCAGTAAGAGAAGAACCTGTTGTTAGTGAAGAAGAGCAAAAAGAACCTAAAGTTGGAAATAAAAATAATGGAATAACAATAGAACAAATATTACAAGGTGTAGAACGTAGCGAAGAAGTTGCTCCTGAAAAAGAAGAAGCTAAAGACGTAACTAAAGAAGAGCCTCGTGGTATCACTTCTAGCGATATATTACAAGGAATGACTAGAACAACTAGTGGCGATGGCAAGGGTAGTAAAGTGGAAAGAGCTATTCAAACCGGAGCACCAATAACTATAGTTTGTACTAAAGAAGATTTGGACAATATGCGTAGAAAAAGAGAAGATGAAGAGAAACGTCGTGCAGAATGGCAAGATAAAAATGCTGATGCTATCCGTGATAAGGGAGAATTAGATAGACAAAATGCTGTTCTTCAAGAACAAAAGGCTATGTTAGAGAAGTATTTGGAACTTGCAAAATCGGCTCAGCAAGCTAAAGAAGAAGCCGATCGTGCCGAAAATATTGCAAGAGGTAATATAAACAGACGTGACGAAGCTAAAACACAAAATGAAGCACTAAATACTAATGTAGCTGACCTTACATCGCAAGCTATGGAATTTGGTTTAGGACAGGGTTCTAGAAGATAAATTTATTAAATAGAGCTATAGTGAAATGTTGCTATAGCTTTTATTGTGGTTCTTAAAAAATTTTAGGTAAGTGACTTTTCATTGATAATTACTAAAAAAATCGGTAAAATAATATACCGATTTTTAATTACTTTGATTTTTTTTATTTACTATTTTCTTCTAATACTATCTAGCTTTTCCACTTGTTATTTCCATTTCGTTAGCATTTATAACTTGATTGCATTTATATCTTATAGCTGTAACATATTGTTGCATAACCTCAACTTTTTCACTAGTAAGTCTAGGATCATTATAATTTTTGGTAGTGGGATTTATTGTTGTATCGTAGCCAATTTCAAACCAATTTGGATTATTACTTGCTATATCAATTCTATTTAGAAGTTCGTTGATGCATTTAGCATTATTATAATTATTCATATCTATATTTTGAGTAATGGTATGAAAGGCATCAAATAAAGTAGGGTTAGTGTAGTCATAAAGATCATCACTACAATTTTGAATTAATGCTACTTCTTCATATAATTTATCAATAACATCATAATCTTTAATATTGTGGGTATTTTTTATTTCTTCAAGCATAGTTTGATATTTATCGACATGATATTCCTTTATTTTTTTCATATCTATTTCTACTATAGGTATATCAAAATGGACAGCCCATTTTTTAGCTAACTCGATGTCGTGTGTATTTTCTAAGCCACTAGCAATCATTATGTAATCAGGTTTAACAATTTCGTCATCTACAAAGCGACGAGTTAAAATTTCATTGTAACCCCAACCATTATTTAAACCATATTTGTTTTCTGTTTGTGTCATAGTTTCTAAAGGAACAAATTGAGCTGTTTCGTCTGTCTTATCAACCATTGTAGTAGCACCGTCACCATTATAAGTACCAATTAATCTATCAGGGGTTACTTCGTTAAATCCAAGAACAACACCATTTCTTTTACCAAAAGCACTGAAATAATTATGCATATATGACATAGAAATATTAGGATTACCACCTTTAATTTTTCCCCACATTTCGGGATTATCAACTAGTTTTTGACTTATTTCATAATTAGGAGAAGTGTTTTCGTCTTTTTTCACAATACTGTGGACAATGGCATTAAAATTAGGATCATCGATTTTTATTACTGGAATTTGTTTTGTTACTTGATTACCTTTTTCGTCTACATAACTATATTCTTCATAGTGATTAATTTTTTCTTTTTGAGGGTCTATGATATTTTGACTTAATTCATGGCTTTTAAATTGTTTTACGGTTGTTATTATTTCGTTGGCATCAAAATTAATTCCGTCACTATAAATACTATCGTAAGCATCTTTTAATATTTCTTCTTTTGTTTTTTGGTCACTATATATTTCTTCACAATATTTACAAAAATGTTCCACATCTTCTGGAATAGGGTATCCTTTACCAATAGCGTCTTCTAAAACATTATAGAATTTAAAATAATCGATATTTCTATTGGATAAAATTCTTAAAGCATAATCTCTTAACTCATTATTATTTACATTGCCATTTGCTATATAAGAATAAAATAATTTTTTAGATTGTATGGCAGTTAGTTCCATTTTTTCCCCTAATGGTGCGGTTCCCTTGTAATTATTTACTACTTTTTCAACAATAGTTTTATAATCTTCGTCATTATAATTTTCTAAGTAACTTTTTATTAAGTAATCATCTTTTAATAATTTTAAATTATTAACAATATCCTTTATATCAGCATCGCTAGGTAATGCTAAAAGCTGTTTTAAATATTTTTTATTACTACTATCTAATAAAGGTACAATTTCTTTTAATCTAGTGGGATTACTTTTTAAAACATCAGCATACTCTTTAATATCGTCATAATTAAACATCCTAATAATATTATAGTTTTCTTTTACAAAATCTTCTCCCCACATATCGATAAATTCTTGATTTAAACTATCAATATTTGTATTATTTATTTTAATATCAACTAATTTCTCATAAATATCTTTTTCTTCTTGATATAAGTTAATTTCATTTTGACTAAGTCCATAGTTACTTCCTAACAACTTTTTTAATTTATAAAATAACTCTTGGTTATCATCATATAAGCTAGCAAGAAAACTAAATTGTTCTTTATTAAGAGGAATATTTTGTAAAGAGTCAAGAAAAGAAACGGGGTCACTAACGTTTAATAACCTTTTATCTAACATATAATCTTGATATTCTAAATTAAAATAATCCAATTCCTTTTTTAATTTTCTTAATTTAGGATTTATAATTATTTTCATAGTTAATCACCCTCATATATTAATGAAATTATATCATATTTTTAATACTTTTTACTTATATAAAGTTTAATTTACAATTACCTTTACATTTTATTCTTTTTTCTTATTTTAAACATAAAATTTAAAGAGGGATTTTCTATGAAAAATATAATTAATTATTTTTATAATATTAATATTGATAATATTAGAATGATTGATGAAAATTATTACTTTGTATATCATGGGAATAATTTTGTTTTTCAATATATAAAAGAAAAGAACCTTGATTATGAAGCTTTATATTTATTAAATCAAATTTTATTAAATAACAATAAACCTTTTTATCAAATTATTTCTAATAAATATGGACAAATATTTACTATTAATAATAATAAAACTTATATTTTAATGTTACAAAATATTATGATTGATAAAGAGTTTGATTTTCTTGATTTATTAGATACTAATATAGCTATAAAGTACAATAATAATATATTAAATAGATTAAATAAATTTAAGTGGGTAGATTTGTGGACTAAAAAGATAGATTATTTTGAGATATTTATTAATCATAATATTAATCATTATAATTTTATTAACAGATATGTTAATTATTTTATTGGATTAGGAGAAAATGCAATAAAATATGCGAATAATACTTTAAAAAAAATAACCCCTAGTATGAGCGATCGCTTAGTAGTAAGTCATAATCGCCTTAATAATACTTCTTTAAAAGAATTATATAATCCTCTTTATTTAGTTATTGATCATCCCGTAAGAGATGCATCTGACTATTTAAAATTAATTTTTTTTAATAATAGTTATTTAAAAGTAAATATTGATAATTTCCTTAATGAATTAAATCTATCTAATTATGGTGCGAACCTCTTAATAGCAAGAATGCTTTTTCCATCTTTCTTTTTTGATAGATTTGAGATGTTTTATGAAAATAAAATAAAGGTAGAAGATTGCCTAAAGTTAGTAGATAAAATGAATGAATATGAAGAATATCTATATTACATATATAAATTATTGAAAAAAAATCATGATTTATTTGAGATTGAATGGTTAAAAAAAATAGACTATTCGTCTACATTTACTACACCTAATACTTCGGGTACTTCATTTACTAACATCATTTCGATACCATCTTTTAATGTAACATCAATCATGTTACAGTGACTACAAGCACCAAGTAATTTAATATAGACAATACCATCTTCAAATTTAATATATTCGATATTGCCACCGTCACTAATTAAGAAGGGGCGTATCTTATCAATTACTTCTAATATTTTGTTTTCTGTTTCCATAAAATTCACCACCAAATAGTATACTATTAATGGCTTTAATAGTAAAGAAGTTTGCGAAAATACTAAGAGAATGTTATAATACTTCTAGAGGGTGTATAAAATGTCTAAATATGAAAAGGGAAGAATAATTACAGGATGTGTTTCGGGTATTGAAAATTATGGTATTTTTGTTACTTTAGACGAATACTATAGTGGTTTAATTCATATATCAGAAATATCTAATAATTATGTTAGAAATATTAGTGATTATGTAAATATTGGGGAAACTATTAAAGCTAAAGTTGTCGATACTGATGAGGACAATTATCATGTAAAGCTTAGTATTAAAGATATTGATTATCGCATTAATAATCGTAGAAAGGGTAAAATAGTAGAAATAAGTGCGGGATTTAATCCTTTAAAAAATAATTTAGATAAGTGGATTAATGATAAATTAAAAGAAGTAAATAGGGAAAATGGTAAACAAAATTAAAAAAAAGTAATTAAAAAAGAATTTTTTGTTGACAAATAAAATAGCAAATGTTATATTTATAACTGTCCAACGACGATTTTATTTTTGGGCGATTAGCTCAGTTGGTTAGAGCACCTGCCTTACAAGCAGGGGGTCATAGGTTCGAGTCCTATATCGCC
>CANQYA010000032.1 GCA_947627965.1 uncultured Bacilli bacterium | reverse complement strand
CTAGATAATTACAACAGGCAGAAGAACTTGCTAAATATGGATATAATAAAGATTTTGAAAAATTTTTAGAACTAGGAAATAGATTGGAAAAATATATTAAATTAAGTGAAAAAAAATCACGACAATACAATTGGTATGTTGGATATGCACCTGATGTTAAAGCATATTTGGAAGGTAATCCATTATCTATGCTTAATAAAACTAAACCTGCAAGAAAACAAATAAATATTTATTTTAATGCCACATATAATTGTTACACCAAAACAGAACAAATATATAATAGAGGAGTAATTGCTTTAAATATTGTTGAAATTTTAGAAAAGTTAGGTTTTTCAGTTAACTTAAATATATTTAATATGGCAGTTAGTGATTCACAAGTACATTATGCCGTATTTAGACTAAAAAATACTACGGAGAGAATGAATATTAAAAAATTATATTTTCCAATGTGTCATAATTCCTGGTTAAGGCGATTAATTTTTAGATTAATTGAAGTAACTCCTCATGCGGAAAGCTCTTGGCTCAATGGATATGGTAGTGCTTGTGACGAAAGCATGGTAAGAAGTATAATTGATTTGGAACCTAATGATATAGTTATAGTTGAACCAGACGAAATGAATATAAAGGGTAAAGATTTAATTGACGATGCCAACAGTATGTTTGATTGTATAAATAAAAAAAGAAAGACTGAAGATTTTGAGTTGCCACATATAAAAAAAGTAAAAAGAATGACCAAAAACCTTATGGGTAAAGGTGTATGATAAAAAATAAAAAATTGATAATGTACTAACTAATATAAGTGTTAAGTTATTTTCTTCAAACTATTTTAAAATTTTATTTGTAAATAGTCGGGTAGAGCATTGATTTAAAAGTCAATGCTCTTTTAAAAAAATGTCAAATAATTATTTTTTCTATGTCAATTAAGTTCATTATTATTACGATTGTGTTATAATAAAAGTGTTATAGTAGGAGTGATAAAATGAAAGAAGAATGGCAAGGATTTAAAGAAGGTAATTGGTGTACAGATATTGATGTACGAGATTTTATTCAAAAAAATTATACCGAGTATTTAGACGATGCTTCATTTCTTAGACCTTGTTCTAAGAAGACCCAAAAAGTATGGGAAAGATGCTCTGTCTTATTAAAAGAAGAATTAAAAAAAGGAATATTGGACGTCGATGTTGACCATGTTTCAGGAATTAATTCCTATGATGCTGGTTACATAGATAAAGAAAATGAAGTTATTGTCGGACTTCAAACCGATGAACCTTTAAAAAGAATTGTTAATCCTTATGGTGGGATTAGAATGGTTTATAATGCTTTAGGAGCCTATAATTATAAACTTAATCCGACTATTGATAAATATTTTAATGAATTTAGAAAGACACACAATCAAGGAGTATTTGACGCCTATACTAAAGATATGCGTACTGCTAGAACAGTAGGTCTTTTAACGGGATTACCTGATGCTTATGGACGAGGAAGAATAATTGGTGATTATCGCCGTGTTGCTTTATACGGAATTGATTTCTTAATGGAAAAGAAAGCCCTTGATCGTGATAATTTAACTGGGGTCATGACCGAAGAATTAATCCGTAAAAGAGAAGAAGTAACCGAACAGTATCGTGCTTTAGAAGAAATAAAAGAGATGGCTTTAAAATATGGCTTTGATATATCCCGTCCAGCTCAAAATGCCAAAGAAGCTATTCAGTGGACTTATTTTGGTTATTTAGCATCCGTTAAAGAAAATAATGGGGCTGCTATGAGCTTAGGTCGAACTTCAACTTTTTTAGATATATATATCGAACGTGATATGAAAAAAGGAATATTATCTGAAGACGAAGCTCAGGAGTTAATTGATCAATATGTAATAAAATTAAGAATGGTAAGACATTTAAGAACGCCGGAATATGACGAATTATTTTCTGGGGACCCTACTTGGGTTACAGAATCTATTGGTGGAGTAGGGTTAGATGGTAGATCGCTAGTTACTAAAAATTCATACCGTATTTTACATACCTTATTCAATCTAGGACCTGCTCCTGAACCTAATTTAACTATTCTTTGGAGTACTAAATTACCAGAAAACTTTAAAAACTATTGTGCTAAAGTTTCTATTGAAACCGATTCAATTCAATATGAAAACGACGATATAATGCGTCCTATTTACGGTGATGATTATGCGATTGCATGTTGTGTTTCAGCTATGAAAGTTGGTAAACAAATGCAATTCTTTGGAGCTAGATGCAATTTAGCAAAAGCTTTATTATACGCAATTAATGGTGGTATAGACGAAGTAAAAAATATTAAAGTACTTGACGGTTACCAAATAATGACTGATGAAGTACTTGACTATGATAAAGTCTTAAATACTTATTATAAAGTACTAGAAGATGTAGCTAGTTTATATGTAGATACTATGAATATTATTCATTATATGCATGATAAATATGCTTACGAAAGAGGTCAAATGGCTTTACACGATACCGAAGTAGAAAGGTTAATGGCTTTTGGTGTAGCTGGGTTAAGTGTTGTTGCTGACTCTTTATCAGCCATAAAGTATGCCAGAGTAAAACCAATTCGTAACCAAGATGGTATCAGTATCGATTTTGAAATAGAAGGGGATTTCCCTAAATATGGTAACGATGACGATCGTGTCGACCGTATTGCGACAAGTATTCTTGAAAAATTTTATAAAGAGTTATGTCGTCATCCTTTATATCGCGATGCTAAACACACATTATCGGTTTTAACGATAACTTCCAATGTTGTCTATGGTGAAAAAACTGGTGCCACTCCTGATGGCAGAAAAGCTACTGAACCTTTCGCACCAGGAGCAAATCCAATGCACGAACGCGATACTAGTGGTGCTTTAGCGTCTTTGAACTCCGTAGCTAAAATAGATTATGCTAACTGCTGTCGTGACGGTGTATCTAATACTTTCTCAATTATCCCTAATGCTTTAGGTGAAGATTTACCATCACGAATAGAAAATTTAGTTAATATCTTAGATGGTTACTTTGCTCAAGGGGCACATCACTTAAACGTTAATGTTTTGACAAGAGAAACATTGATAGACGCTATGGAAAATCCCGAAAAATATCCTTTACTTACTATAAGAGTATCGGGGTATGCCGTAAGATTTAATCGTTTAACTAGAAAACAACAACAAGAAGTAATTAGTAGAACATTCCATTCAAGGCGATAATATGATAGGTAGTATCGATTCCATAGAAAGTTTAAGTAGTTACGACGGTCCAGGTATACGTGCCGTAGTATTCTTAAATGAATGTCATTTAAGATGTAAATATTGTCATAATCCTGAAATGTGGTTAAAAAAAAATAATAATATTACAAGCGATTTACTAGTCGAAAAAATAAAAAGATTTAAAAATTATCTTTTAGATAATGGTGGCGTTACTTTTTCAGGGGGTGAACCACTATTACAACCGGAATTTTTAATATCTTGTTGTCAAAAATTAAAAGAAGTAGGTTTCCATATTGCCTTAGATACAGCTGGGGTAGGAATTGGACAATACGAAGAAATATTAAAATATGTCGATTTAATTATTTTCGATGTTAAATATGCTTTAAGTGATGGCTATAAAAAATTAACTGGTAAAAGTATCGATGAATCAGAAAAATTTTTAGAAATAGCTAATAAAATGAATAAGGAATTTTGGATAAGACAAGTTATAATACCTGAAGTTAACGATAATCAAGAATATTTAGTCGCATTAAGTAATTATTTAAAAAAAATTAATAATATTACTAAGATAGAATTTTTACCTTACCATAAATTAGGTAGTGAAAAATACGAAAGACTAGGTATTCCTTACCCTTATAAAGATAAAAAAGAAATGGATAAAGAAACTTGTGATAAACTATATAATGAATTTTTAAAGATATATCTTTGACTAAAGCTAAGTTTATGAGTATAATATTAGGCAAGTTAGGGGGTAGTAATTTTGGAAGAAATAAAAAAAATAAAAAATTTACTTACGATATCTTTAGCCGTATTATTAAGTACATCATCTTGTTCAATGAATAATACGAAACAATCTAATATAACTATAACATCTTTATCTTTAGATAATATAAAATTATTATTACTTAGAGATGGTATATGTATATCGACACCACAAAATATTATGTTTTTGAATAACAATGATGTTATAAAAGAATATTCTTTGTCTTTTCTAAAAGATTATTTTCCTAATATTCCTATCGATAATAATTTAACAGATAATGAAATCGATAATATATGGAAGTATCTTAATTTTGACTCATATGACGATAATGATATAAGTACCTTAAATAAAATGAAAGGTTATACTAGTATAGATACAACTATTTATTTATGTTATGACGAAGAAAGAGGTTACTATTATGATAATAATAGTAACAATAGTATTAAAAGTGGTAATCTTATAGAGATGTTTAATCCTAATATTGAAGAATTTATAATTACCGAGAGCTCTAAAGATAAAGAAGGTAATGATATTACTATGAAATATATAAGTAATTTTGATTTACATTTGTTTGAAATTGATAGTATTTATGGTATTAAAAATAAACAATTAGTAAAAAAGAATTAAGGAAATGGAAATTTCCTTTTTCTAATTTAGGAGGTGAAAATATGCTTATACCAAAAGAATGGAATGATTTTGAATTAATCGATGCATCTTGTGGGGAAAAATTAGAAAGATGGGGTAAATATTATTTATTGCGACCTGATCCACAAATTATTTGGGATAATGGTTCTTTAATAGATAAGTACAATAACATTAATGCTAGATATATAAGAAGTAATAAAGGTGGAGGTTACTGGGAAGAATTAAAAAATATTCCTGGTAGTTGGGTAGTAAATTATAAAGATTTAAGTTTTAATATAAAAAGAATGGGGTTTAAACATACTGGTCTTTTTCCTGAACAAGCTGTTAATTGGGATTTTATGATGGATAAAATAAAAAGAAGTAATCGCGATATTAAAGTTTTAAATTTATTTGCTTATACTGGGGGAGCTACTGTTGCTTGCTTATGTTGATTCATCACGTGGTATGGTCGATTGGGCTAAAGAAAATGTTTCCTTATCTAATTTAAGTGATAAAAATATTCGTTATATTGTTGACGATGTGATAAAATTTGTTAAAAGAGAAATAAGAAGAGGTAATAAATACGATGCTATTATAATGGATCCCCCTTCATATGGGCGAGGTGCTAATGGCGAAGTTTGGGACATTGAAAAAGATTTATACCCTTTAGTAGAACAATGCTTAGAATTATTATCAGATAAACCTTTATTCTTTATAATTAATACTTATACGACAGGATTATCTAAAGAAATATTTAATAATATATTAAAAATGACTATAGGTAAAAAATATAAAGGAAAAATATACTCAGAAGAAATAGGATTAGAAATTAGTAATAGTGATATTATTTTACCATGTGGTATTTGTAGTAGGTATGAAAATGAAGAATGATTTAGAAATATTATATGAAGATAATCATATTATAGTAGTAGTAAAACCTAGTAATATGTTAACTCAAGGAGATATTACAGGCGATATGGACTTATTAACTGTAATAAAAAATTATATAAAAATTAAATATAATAAAAAAGGTAATGTTTATTTAGGTCTTGTTCATAGATTAGATCGCCCTGTTAGTGGGGTAATGGTCTTTGCTAAAAGTAGTAAAGGAGCTAGTCGTCTATCAGAACAAGTAAGAAATCATACTTTTAAGAAAAAATATTTAGCTGTAGTAAATGGAATTGATATTAAAGATAAGGGCGAATATATTGACTATTTAGTTAAAGAAGAAAATTATTCTAGTCGTGTTGTTTCTAAAGATAATGGCAAATACTGTAAACTAAATTATCAAGTTATAGAGCGTAATAAAAAAAGGAATTTAGCTTTAGTCGATATAAGTCTTGAGACAGGAAGACATCACCAAATAAGAGTCCAATTTGCTCACCATGGTCATAATTTATATGGAGATAGACGTTATGGTAAAAGTGATTTATCTGAGCTTGCTTTACATGCTTATAGTATTTCTTTTCTTCACCCTATAAGCAAAGAACTATTAACTTTTACGAGATTTCCTGATAAAAAAGGAATATGGAACGAATTTAATTTTTGTAAAGAAAATGACAATTAAAAAAAGTGTTTGCAATTAATGTCTATTTTTGGTATTATTGTTATAGGATAATAAAGGGAGATGAAATAATGAACGTTAATATTACAAGTTTCATGAGTTTTGATTTAGATTGGTTTACAACTTTACCTGGTATGTTAATTACTGGTGGAGTAGTTGTTTTATTAATCGCACTTATTGTATTTATAGCTTCTAATAAAAAATCTAAGAAGAAAAGTCCAGAAGTAGCTAAGGTAGAAGAAAATGTAAATAATATGCCTATTGCTGATATGGGAATACCAAGTAATGATATGGGTAATGCTTCTAATATTCCAAATGGAATGGGTGCTTTTGCAACAACACCAATGACAGCAGTTAATAATCCAATTAACAATGGTTTTAATACGGTAGGAAGTCCTGTTAACAATGTTAATGATGTAAATAGTACACCTGTTAATTCAGTTAATCCAGTAGATAATACTGTTCCTCCAGTTAATCAAGGTGTAGCAATACCTGCTATTAATGTTGAACCAAAAGAACCAGTTAGTCCTTTTGGAGCTATTAATCCAGTAACTCCAAGTGTAGAAACACCAATTAATGAAACACCAGTTACGGAAGCACCAGCTGTTAATGCTTTCAATAATCCAGTTAATACGCCAGTAAATGATAATCCAGTAAATAATGAAGTAACTAATAATAATCCAGTAAGTTTTACGGCATCTACACTAGTTACTGAACCAGTAAAAGAAGAAGTACCAGCTGTTAATGATGTTGTAGAACCAGTTACTCCTAAAGAAGAAAAACCATTAATATATGGGGGAGTAGATCCTGCTAACAGTTTTGCTAAACCACAAGTTGATGTAAAACCAGTTGTTTATGGAGGAGCTAATCCTTTAGAAAATACAACACCTTTACCAACATTTAATCATGAAATATATGGTTCAACACCTACTAATAATGTTCAACCAACTGAAGTAAAAGAACCAACACCACAAGTTAATGAAGTACCAGTTACTAATACAGTTGTTGAACCAGTAAGTTTTGCTGAACCTGCTCCAACAACCGCTACAGTTCCACCAGTTGTAGATAAAACGACAGTTAGTGATAATAATACAACTACTGATAATGCAACTAGTACAACTAATCCTACAGGTGGTAGCCAAGATATAGAAACTTTAGTATTTTAAAAAGACTTAGGTCTTTTTTTTAATATTTTTTAATTGTTATTTATATGCTATAATGTAGTAGTATGAAGATAGGAGATGTTACAATGTTCGGTTTCAATAAAAAAGAAAAATATCCTTGGGATAAATACTATACCAAAGAAGAAGTAAATATAAAAGATAATAAAATGTCTATTTACCAATTAATTGAAGCAAGTGCTAAAAGAAATCCCCATAATATAGCAATAGATTATTTAGGTAAAAAAATAACGTATAAACAACTTATTCAATTAATTGATAAATGTGCTAAATCTTTTTTACAAATTGGTATCGAAGAAGGGGATGTAGTTACGATATGTATGCCTAATACTCCTGAAGCTCTTATAAGCCTTTATGCAATAAGTAAAGTAGGGGCTGTAGCTAATATGATCCATCCTTTGTCAGGTGAACAAGAAATAAAAAATTATTTAGTAGAGTGTAACAGTGTAGCTTTAGTAATGATTGATGTTTGTTATGAAAAAGTAAGTAATATTATTGAACAAACTAATGTTAAAAAGACAATTGTTGTATCAGCTAGTAATTCAATGCCTTTCTTTTTAGGAATAGGGTATTTAGTAACACAAAGTTATAAAATAAAAAAACCTAAACATGATAATAAATATATTTATTGGAATGATTTTCTATTAAAAAGTTATTCATACCATGGTAACTGTGAAACTAAAACAAGAATTGGGCAACCTGCTGTTATTTTACATAGTGGCGGAACGACAGGTAATCCTAAAGGAATATTGTTATCTGACTTTAATTTAAATGCTTTATATGAACAATCTAAAGGAGTATTTAAAACTTTAACCTATAGTGATTCAATATTAGTTATTTTACCTAATTTCCATGGTTTTGGTTTAGGAGTTTCTATGCATGTACCTTTAGCATTTGGAGTAAAATTAATATTAGTTCCTCAATTTAATGCTAAAAAAATAGATGAATTAATTAAAAAATATAAACCGACAGTAATTACAGGGGTACCAACTTTATATGAAGCAATGATTAATAATGCTGGTATGAAGAATGTCGATTTATCTTATGTTAAATATATTATTTCAGGAGGGGATTCACTATCTATTAGTAAGTTTGCTACTATTAATAAATTTTTAAGTGAACATGGTGCTAAAGTTAAAATTATGCAAGGGTATGGAATGACAGAGAGTTTAGCAGCCACAGCTGTAACCCATGGAGCAGGATACCGTGAAGGTAGTATTGGAATACCTTTTCCTGGTAACTATTTTAAAATAGTATATCCTAATACTCAAGACGAAGTACCAGTTGGAGAAGATGGAGAAATATGTGTTAGTGGTCCAACTGTTATGATGGGGTATTTAAATAATGAAAAAGAAACTAACGAAGTATTACAAAAACATAAAGATAATCGTATTTGGTTACATACGGGAGACGTCGGTTGTATTGACGAAGATGGCATTATTTACTTTAAACAACGTCTAAAAAGAATAATTATTTCTTCAGGTTATAATATTTATCCACAACATATTGAAAAAGTTATCGAAGAACACGAAGCTGTATTAAATTGTAGTGTTGTAGGTATTCCTCATCCTTATAAAGTTCAAGTAGCTAAAGCTTATATTGTTTTAAAAGAAGAATATCGAGCTAATCACAATATAAGGAAAAGTATAGAAGAACATTGTAAAAAGAATTTAGCTAAATATTCATTACCATACGAATATGAATATCGTGAGGCTTTACCTAAAACATTACTAGGAAAAGTTAATTACCGTGAATTAGAAGAAGAAAATAAAGGAAAAAAGAAGTATGAGTAAGGAAAAAGTACCATTTGGTTATAAGTTTTCTAAAATAATTTTAGGTCCTATTTTTAAATTTTATTATCGTCCTACTATAATAGGTAAGGAATTAATACCTTTAGAAGGATCAATTATTGTATGTGGTAATCATATGCATTTATTTGATCAATGTCTACCTATAATTGCTACCAAACGCTATATAAAATATATGGCTAAAAAAGAATATTTTGATGGACCTTTTGCTTGGTTTTTTAAATGGGTAGGGTGTATACCAGTAAATCGTAGTATTAAAGATACTAATGCTAAAGATGAAGCAATTAAACATTTACAAGAAAAAGGTGCGATAGGGATTTTTCCTGAAGGAACTAGAAATAGAACGAAAGAATTTTTATTACCTTTTAAGTTTGGAGCGGTATCGATGGCTCAAAAAACAAATTCTTGGTTAGTACCTTTTGCTATTACTGGGGATTATAAATTTCGTAGTAAGAATTTAACAGTAAGGTTTGGTAAACCTTTTAAAATTAATGATATGGACTTAGAAGAAGCTAATAATAAATTACAAAAAACAATTGCTGATTTAAAGAGAAAGAATTTAGGTATGGAAAAGGAAGGTTAATCAATCTTTCTTTTTTTTTTTAATTTGGTAAAAATTTTTTTTGCTTGCAAAAA
>CANQYA010000031.1 GCA_947627965.1 uncultured Bacilli bacterium | reverse complement strand
TATCAAGAGCCATTTCATTAGGTAATATATCTGTAATATCTTTAATACTACTAGGAGTATCGTTAGAGTATTCACTTGTTACTTTTACGTCGACTGGTAAAACTATTTTATCGCTGTATTGAGCAAGTATATCTTTAGTAAATTCGATATTATCCTCGTCAACTATTGATTTACCTATATCAAAACCTTTAGCTTTAAGGAAAGTAAAACACATTCCTCCCCCAATTAATATTTTATCGGCTTTAGTAACTAAGTTTTTAATAACACCTATTTTATCTTCTACTTTACTTCCACCTAATATTACTACGAAAGGTTGGGTAGGATTATCTAAGATAGATAATTTGTTTAATTCTTCTTCCATTAAAAAGCCTACTCCATTTGGTAAGTTAACGGCAATACCACAGTTAGAAGCATGAGCTCTATGGGCTGTTCCAAAGGCATCATTTATAAAAATATCACCTAAAGAAGCCCAATATTTTCCAAGAGAAGGATCGTTACTAGATTCTTTTTTCCCTTCTAAGTCTTCATAACGGGTATTTTGAACTAAAACTATATCACCCTGTTCCATGTTATTTATAACATTTTCTAATTCTGTACCCCTTGTTGTAGGAACAAAGATTACTTCTTTATTTAGTAACTCTTGTAAGCGTTTTGCGACAGGTTGCAAATCATTTTTAGCTAAATCGCTTTCTTCTTTTACCCTACCTAAATGAGAAAACAAAATGACTTTGGCACCATTTTCTAAAGCATAATTAATCGTTGGTAAACTACTTACAATACGATTATCGTCAACTATTTTTCCCTCTTTTATAGGAACATTAAAATCACATCTAATTAATACTTTTTTGTTAAATAAATCAAAATCTTTTATTGTCTTTTTCATAAATCCTCCTATAATTCAATTATAACATATTATTTCTAATTGAAACAATAAAGAGTATTAGACTTAGATACTTTTGTAAAGTAGCATATTCGTTTTATTATAATGTTTTAATAGTTCTTTTGTATTATTTGTTCAGTTTGAGCTTTAAAGTAATTTTTACTTTATTTATATAACGGAAATAAAAAAGAAGTGACATTTATCACCTCTAAAAAGTACAAACACCTTTTAAATATTAACACTATAAAGTTTTTACTTTTTGTCTAACTTTGACTTTATCTAAATGATTATTGTAATCGTCTATTATTCTTTTACGTACATTTTCTTTACGGATTGCATCGATACCACCTTCGATATATCTACAACAAGCTTTAAAATATACCCCATTAATTAATGGATAATTTTCTTCTTCCAATACTTGATATATCATTCTTACTTCATCCTCTTGTAAAGTCCTATCGAATAGACTAAACTTACAACCTAAAGCCCTACTTAAAGATATTTTGTCAAATCCATTTTGATTATTAAAATAAAAAGCTCCTAGTGAATACCTTATAGGATATTTAGTTGTCTTTTCATTTATTTTTAACAAAGCTGATATATTTTTGTTAGTAAAAGCATAATATTCTAATAAAGAAAAATCTTTACCATATTTAGGATAATTTTTAATTCCATACATAATATACGTTAAATTTTCGTCAAAATTCATACTTCTTTCCCCCTTTTGCTGGTTATAATAACATAAATTGCGGTAATATGCAAGAACAAAATGATTTATATACCAAAAAAACACCAGCACGGTGTCTTTTTAATTATTTATACTTCTTACTTTTCCATTAAATATTTAGCAGTTCTAACCATTTGAGTTGAATATCCCATTTCATTATCGTACCAAGCTACAACTTTAACTAATTGCGTTCCGTCAACATCTAGAGTACTAGTAGATAATCCATCTACTAAAGCTCCACAATGTGAACCGATTACATCACTTGAAACAATTGGGTCATCAGTATATTTTAATGTTTCGTTAGTATTTCTCTTTAAGGCATTATTTATTTCTTCTACTGTGGTAATTCTTCCTAATTCTAGTACTAAGTCAATTACTGAACCAGTAGGTACGGGAACACGCATAGCAGTACCATCTAATTTTCCCTTTAAGTTAGGTAAAACATTGCCGATCGCACTCGCTGCCCCAGTTGATGCTGGTATTATATTAGCTCCAGCTGCCCTTCCACGACGAGCTTTAATTCCTTTTTTATGTGGAACATCAAGGGTTGCTTGATCATTAGTATAAGCATGAATAGTTGTCATATATCCACGTTTAACTCCAAATTCATCATCCAATACTTTTAATACTGGTGCAAGACAGTTAGTTGTACAAGATGCTGCCGAAATAATTTGCTCACTTCCGTCAAGTATTTCGTTGTTAACATTGTAAACAACAGTTTTTACATCACCTTTAGCTGGAGCTGAAATAATAACTTTTTTAGCTCCGGCATTGATATGAGCCATAGCTTTTTCTTTATCAGTAAACTTCCCTGTACATTCAAATACAACATCAATATCTAAATCTTTCCAAGGTAAATTGTAAGGATCTGTTTCTGAAAAAACTCTTATTTCCCTATTACCAACAATGATTTTATTATCGCTGTAACTTATTTCGTCAACGCGATAATTACGATGGTTAGTGTCATATTTTAATAAATATGCTAGCTGTTCTGCATCTGTTAAATCATTTATAGCTACAACTTCAAAATCGCTATCTTCCTCCATCAACCTAAATACTAATCTTCCTATTCTTCCAAATCCATTAATTGCAACTTTTATCATTTCTCTTTCTCCTTTTCTTTTTTTATTTAAAACAGCTTCCGCCAATAAATTCTCTCAATAAAGAATCTTGTGGTATATCCTCTGATGGTATTGGCAAAAACATTTTTAACATATTAATTAGTCTTCTTGCTTCACTATAATATGGACTTTCAGTATCTACCGAATAAAGCAAAGGTTCAACATAAGTCTTTAAAACACCTAATTCGTAAATTAATGCTGAATTAAATACACACTCAGCTTCATCTTGATAAGGGAAAATATTTTCTTCTTCACCTTTTCTTACTTTAGACCATTCTTCTAAAGTTGTTATAACTGACTTACCTCTTGTTTTATTATCTCTTACCATTCTTCGTAATAATCTATTATCCGTCGTCGAAACGCGATTATGATTATCCAAATTTAAACCTGTAAGAGGCGATAAATAAATTTTATACTTATTTTCTTTCGGTATAGATGTTAGAATAGTAGGATTTAATCCATGAATACCTTCTATAATCAAAATATCATTTTCACCTAATTGTACTTTATCACGATATTCCTTTTGCCCTATCAAGAAATTAAATATTGGCATAACTACTTCTTTACCATCAAGTAAATCTTTCATTTGCCCATCAAAAAGCTCTAAGTCCATCGCATCTAATCCTTCAAAATTATAATTACCATTCTCATCTTTAGGAGAGTCTACTCTTTCCTTAAAATAATTATCCATAGATATTGGTCTAGGATTTAAACCAAAACTTCGCAAATACATACTTAACTTATTACAAGTAGTTGTTTTTCCTGAAGAAGATGGTCCAGCTATTAAGACTATTTTAATTCTATCTCTTTGACTGTATATTTCTTTAGCAACCTCTAACAGACGATTACTCTGTAATGTTTCGTCCATTCGAATAATATTACTTATGTTACCACTACTGACAACTTCATTTAATGAATAAGCATTATCGATATGCATTAATTTAGCCCAAGAATGATACTGTTTAAATACCTCAAATACTTGTTCATGATGAGTATATTTCTTAATTCGACCCTCTAAATATATATTAGGATATAGTAAAACAAATCCATAATCATTTAAGTACTCTATATCAAAATAACTTAAAACTTTAGTTGAAATAGGCATCTCACTAAAGAAGAAATCATACATCTTACCTAATTTATATAATGTCACATAAGTATTAGTATTATACTTCATAATACCAACTTTTGATTTATCTCCAACACTTTCAAAGTACTTAATCGCATCTTTTCTTTCAACATTTATTTTATCAATAGCAAGATCCATACTAACTAAATCCTTCATATGATTTTTTAGTAACTCGATTTTTTCTTTATCCATTTTAGTATCTGTTTCGATATATAACCCTTTATCAATCGAATGTCTTACTTTTAAATTGCCACCAAATAAATCATGAAAAGCATAAATAGCTAAAAATACTAATCCATTTACATAAATCTCATTACCTTCTTTAGTACAAAAATCACAAAAACTAATATTGCCTTCACTAGTTACTTTTTCTCGCAATTCTTTATATTGATTACCCTGTTTAGCAACTAAAATAGGAAAAGCAAATTTATTTTGATACATTTTACTAAGTTCTAAAAAAGTTGTATTGCTATATACTTCTTTTTCTTCACCCATTACTTTTATTTTGATGGTTTCTATCATAATGTTCATCCCTTTTCATTCTACTTATATTTTACCATACATTTTATGCATTTAAGTATTTTTTTTGCTTTCATATGTAAAAGTATGTATATTTTTCTATTATTTTTACTATTATAAATATAGGTGATAAAAATGGCTTTAATTCCAATAATTGTCGATAAAGAAAATAATGGGGAAAGAAGTTATGATATTTTTTCAAGATTGTTAAAAGATAGGATTATTATTTTGAGTGGTGAGATTGATGATGCATTAGCTAATAGTGTTGTTGCTGAATTATTGTATTTAGATTCTATCAATAATAATGATATTAGTTTATATATTAATTCACCGGGAGGATCGATTACAGCAGGAATGGCTATATATGATACGATGAATTTTATTAAAAGTGATGTCTCAACTATTTGTATCGGTATGGCTGCTAGTATGGCTGCCTTCTTGCTAGCATCAGGAAAAGAAGGTAAAAGATACTCTCTACCCAATTCAGAAATAATGATCCATCAACCGCTAGGAGGAATACAGGGTCAAGCTACGGAAATAAAAATAGCTGCTGAACGTATTTTAAAATTAAAAAAGAAGTTAAATAAAATATTGTCACAAAATACTAAACAAGATATAAAGAAAATAGAAGAAGATACCGAAAGAGACCATTTTTTAGAAGCCGAGGAAGCCCTAGAATATGGACTTATCGATAAAATAATTGAAAAAAAAGAAGATTAATGAGACGAACCTTCTATTTTTTTTGCCATTTCTCTTATTTTACGAAAGCGATGATTTAATCCTGACTTAGTTATTGAATTATTTGTTTCAAGAGACATAATCTCACTTAATTCTTGTAACGATGTTTCAGGATACTTTAATCGATATATACACGCTTCCTTTGTTTTTTCATCTAATAAATCCATTCCTAAAGAAGAAGTTATTGTTTCTATATCCTTTATTTGACTATTACAAGTTGCAATTATTTTATCAATATTAGCTTGTTCACAATTATTTAAGCGATTAGTCATATTCTTCTGTTCACGTATTATTTTAACATTTTCATAATATAAAACAGCATTAGTTGCATTAATAATTCTTAAAAAATCGCCTATTTTTTCTGAATCTTTTATATAAATCATATATTTATTATCACGCATTAGTATTTTACTATTGAGTAAGAATTGATTTAACAATCTTTGAATAAAAACGGCTTCATATTTTTGATCGATGACAAGTTCTAAATGATACCTAGATGTTTTAGGATCATTAATACTACCTTTCGATAAAAAGGCTCCTTTCAAATATGCTTTTGCTTCGTCGTTTGACGAAGCAATATACTCTTTAGGCATATCTAAGTAATTTCCTTTTTCATCAATAACTGATAAATCTTCTAATATCGTTCTAACTTTATCTTTAATTTTTAAAATATATATATTGTGATGTTTAAAAGTAGTAATCTTTTTCGTTATAATTTCAGCATTAACTTTATATATATCTTTTAAGAATAGGTAAATAGTTTTAGTAACATTACTATTTTCTGAAGATATTTCGATATCTTCGGCACTATATTTAGCACTATTTCTTATTATAGCTGACAAGCAAGCAATATTTTCTGCTTGTGTCATAACATGTTTTGATATTTCATCTTTAATATTAGCTGTAAATGACATTATTGCCTCCTCATTAAGTAAGAAAAAATAATTGATCCTAGTTTTAAGCCATCGTGTTTTATCGTACCATCTTCAAAAGTTAATATATCGTCTTCGATAAGTTCAATTCCCATATTAGTAATATTATCTCTATCAATTAAAACTTGGGCTTTTTGTTCTTCATTATGATATTTATCTAACATTTTTTGACTTATTGTACTATTAGCAACAACAACTGTATCAATACTATTTTTTCCTAAACAATCTTCTAAAACCCGTAAATGGTCACTAACTGTAAAATTATCGGTTTCTCCCGGTTCTGTAACAGCATTACATAAGTACATAACTTTAGCCTTAGTATTTTTAATAGCTTTCTTAACATCTTCACAAATCAAATTAGGAAGAAGGCTTGTATATAGGCTTCCCATACTTAAAATAACTAATTCGGCATCGAGAATTCCTTTAATAACTTCGTCTAAAACTTTAGGTTCTTTTTTATAAAAAATTCGTTTATATTTTTTATGTGCATTAGTTATATTATGTTCTCCTTCGATAATTTCACCGTCAGTAGTCTCACCCATTAAAACTAAAAAATCTTCAGATATTGGTAAAACCGTATGTTTAACATCTAATAGTTTAGTTAGTGCCCCTATACTTGCTTTTAAACTACCCGTCATATTTAACATTGCTACTAAAATTAAATTCCCTAAAGAGTGACCATCTAAGTCACTAGAAGTATTAAAACGATATCGGAAAGATTATATATTACTTTTCTTATATCCCCAACTGCTGGAATATTAAACTCTTTTCTTAATTTACCAGTCGATTGACCATCGTCAGCAACAGTTATAATAGCTGTAATATCGACAGGAAACTTCTTAAGTCCTTTTAACAAAATAGAAAGCCCTGTTCCTCCACCTAATACAGCAATCTTTTTATTCATCACATCACCTCTATTTATTTAATAAAAATGATATAGTAACTCATTAATAAATTTAATTTACTAAATAATCTTTCTTCAACTATTATATTTTAACAAATTTAAAAATATACTTCAATTAGACCTTTAGAATTCCTTAGTTTCCTTTTTATACTAGTTATGCTGTTATCAACTGTTTTATAAGGAACATCTAAAAGAATAGCTATCTCTTTATTGCTAAAGTGATTTAATTTTAATTCGTAAACCTGAGCTTGAAAAGAAGGTAATTCATATTTTAAATCCAATATAGCACGATTTTTATAACTATCATAATAATCATCAATTGAATTACCTAAACTAGGTATTAATTCTTCAAGAACGACATCATCACCAATAGGTGTATCTAATGAAACACTTTGCGATAAAATATTGTGTTTATTACGACTACAATTTTTTATAAAAGTAAGTATTTCCCTTTTTATAAAAGTTGAAGCAAAGGTATAAAATAAAGTATTAGTTTTTTCATCAAAATACCTAATTGCCATCTCTAATCCATATAATCCTGCTTGGTAAATATCTTCGTAACTTATTCCCATATAAGGTATTTTTTTGTAATATTTATTAGCTTCTATTTTAACGATATTATTGTATTTATCATACATATTATTATAAGCTTCTTCGTTACTCTCCCTAATTAAATATAACAGTTCATAATCATTGACATCTTTATACATAAATCCCCCTACTATTTAGAACGGATCACCTCATAAATCATAATAGCTGTTGCGACAGATGCATTTAAACTATTAATTTTACCATACATAGGAATTCTTGCTACAAAATCGCATAAGTCTCTTACACTTTTACTCATACCAAAGCCTTCACTACCAATAACTAAACCTATTTTTCCACTGTAATCTATTTGACGATAATCAGTGCTGTCTAATAAGTCCGTACCTACAATCCAATAACCATTATCTTTTAATTTTTTTATGGTTTGACATAAGTTAACTACTTGAGCTATTTTAACATTTTCAGTAGCTCCCGCACTAGTTTTAATAACCGTAGCATTGACAGTAGCACTCCTATCTTTAGGTATAATAATGCCGTCAACTCCTGCTGCTTCGCAAGTTCTTATTATGGCACCCAAATTATGGGGATCCTCTAAATGATCTAATATTACTATTAATGAAGATTTTTCACTTAGCAAGTCCATTAAATTTGTGTATTTAAAATCTTCAATGTACATTATTATACCTTGATGTGAATATTTATCAAATCGCGAAAAATCTTTTTTGCTCCATATTTCTACTGGCAATTTTTGATTTTCTATTAGGGAATTTATTTCTTTGTCGTTAAATCCTTCCTGCAAAATTAATTTTTCTATTTTTTTGTTATTTTTTAACATTTCTTTTGCAACATTTTTACCGTATACTATCATAATATTCTCCATTCCAACGATAATGACCTGTTATAGTCTTTTTATTTTTCCATTTAACTAAGGCATCTTCTTCTCTTTGTGGTTGACCAGCATTATGTATTAAATAAGGAATACCCTCTTTATTTCTTTTATCAGATATTATCCCAATATGAGTATAATTTTTACCAAATATAACGATATCTCCTGGTTGCCACTTTTCAATATCATTAAGGTCTAAAGTTAAAGAGTAAGCGTATTTATCAAAAAAAACTTTAAGATTTCTAACTCTTCTAAAATCAATATTGGTATCTCGACGTTCGCCATCATGAAAATAATCGCTAGGATTATTTAAAGTATCAATATCAATCATGTCTTTAAGCATATATCCTGCATTTTTAAAAGCTCGCCATATAACGTCGGCACAAACACCTACATCATCACTAGGATAACCTCCTGCTACATAACTACTATCGTACTTAGGGTGGCGTATGGCATCAGCTCTTGCCCCTAACAAAATATCGGTATAGTCATCGATACCATCGTTATCATAATCGATATTAGATTTTAAAACTGTTATACCAAAGTCGCTAGCATAATAAACTTTTACTGGTATAAAATGTTTAATAACTAATGCAACTACTAATATAATAAGTATTAAAGAAATATAACTAATTATTTTTTTCATTAAATATATACTCCATTATTTCTTCTATTCTATTATTTTTATTTAACAAAGATAAGTATCCAATTACTGCTTCTAAGGAAGTAGCGTGTTTATAAGTTACTACGTCACAATTTTTAGGATGTGAATTATTTTTATAATTTCTAGCTCTTTTTATAACTGATAATTCTTCTTCGCTAAAAAAGTTATCATTTATCATACTTAATAAATATTTAGCTTGATTAACCGCACTTACATATTTAACGGCTTCTTGTTGTAACGAATTGACGTTACCAATTCCTTTATTAATTAAGTATCTTCTCACATAATTTTCATAAATTGTATCTCCTAAATAAGCAAGTACTAAAACATTTATTTCAACTACATTCATATTTCCACCTATGCGTTATATTACACCAAAATTTAAAAAAAGTCTATAAAGCGAGAAAAATAGATTTGTTGCCTATTACAAAAATAGATTTACTTAACCATTAAAATATATTGTTGAGTCACCAAAAAAAGATATTTTCTAACTCATAAAAAATAAATTTACTAATCCAAAAAAACTCATTAACACTATAGTCACAAGCAATAAGATTGTTATCTTGCCGAAAGTATATTTATCACAAAAAAAATACATTCGCTAACTTGCAAAAAAAGTGATGTTTAATTCTAAATTATGCATTCTTGTAAAAAAAGGTAATCTTAATTTTAAATCATTACCCTTAATTTTCAAGAAGAACAAAATGATTTATAAATAAATCATGCCCAAACCTCACGATTTGGTATTTCTCCTTCATAGGATCTTTCTTCCT
>CANQYA010000030.1 GCA_947627965.1 uncultured Bacilli bacterium | reverse complement strand
AAATCCCTATCGTGTCCATTTTATAGGGTACAATTTAAATTAAATTAAGTGCAAACCAAATCTTTGGCGAGTACTCAACACTGCATTGTTAAGTATTCCCATTTTTATTTTATGCAAGTTTCCTTGACACATTCATAATAACATAAAAACGCACTTTTATCAAGTACGTTCTTTATTTTATCTCGAAAAGTCCGAGTTTATTATCAATATGGTGGAACCGGGGAGGATCGAACTCCCGTCCGAAATAACCATATCAAAAACATCTACAAGTTTAGTTAACTAATAAATTTCATTATATTATAAACTAATTAACGAACAATAATATAACTATCCTAATAATTCATTATTTCCCTAGGAAAAGAAATAATATATTCTGCTAAAAATGAACCTCTAATATTTCACGCAGAAAAAGAAATAAAAGAAGTGCTTTGCTATTATACTAAGCGAAAGCTAATTGATTTCTGTTTCCAGTTATTTTTGTTTGCAGTTAAGGTTGCCACCTACTTGCCGTTAATGACTAAATTATCCCGTCGAAACCATATTCGGCCCCGTGTAGTAGATTATAATACATTTTTTTACTTTTTTCAATAAGAAAAAGCTAATATTTCTTACTAGCTTTCTCAATTGCTCTTTTAATATCTTTTTCTTTTAGTGTCTCTCTTTTATCGTAATTATTCTTACCTTTACATAATCCTAATAATATCTTAGCTTTATTGTTTTTAAAATACAATTTTAAAGGGATTAATGTGTAACCTTCTAGTCTAATTTTATCAAATAACTTTAATATTTCTCTTTTTTTTAATAATAGTTTTCTTGTCCTTGTTTCGTCATGATTAAATATATTTCCTTCTTTATAACTATCTATAAACATATTTAAAATAAAAACTTCACCTTTTCTTATAATCGCATAACTATCATTAAAGTTACAAGCTCCATTTCTAATTGATTTAATTTCTGTTCCTTTTAAAACAATACCACATTCGTATTCTTCTTCAACAAAATAATTAAATCTAGCTTTTCTATTAATAATTTCCATTTAATCACCTCCTATATAGGTAATACAACTACTCTATCAGTTCTAGCTGTTACAATGCTCATATATTTATTATAATAGTTTTTATATCCATTTAAAATAGAGTTATTTAGCATATTAAAAGGATAAACTTTAAAATCAGTTTTAACATTATTATTTTTATAATAAGTATAGGTAAGCATTGTACTAGGATTACTTATTGTTACTTTATCTTCTTTTTTTTCAATATCTACTGCTACCATAAGTCCTATTAATCTATCAATTCCTTCTTGACCTGATAAAAAATTGCCTAAAGAATATATTACTAAAGTATCACCAATATAGTCAATAGGTTCGATAACGTGAGGGTGAGTACCAATTATTATATCAACCCCTAAACTAGCTAAGTAATTAGCAATTTCTTTTTGCTTAGGAATAATATCATTATTATATTCTTCGCCCCAATGCATTGAAACTAATAATACATCGACACTATCTCTTACTTTTTCTATATCATTTTTAACTGTTTCTTCGTCATAAATATTAACATAATAAGATTTAGCTGGTGTTAAACCGTTAGTTGTTGTCGTATAAGCTAATAAAGCATACTTTATCCCATTCATTTCTTTAATAACAATATTATTTCTTTCTTCTAGGCTATTATATGAACCACTTGTCAATACATCTTTCTTTTTGCTCCAATAATTATTCGCACTTATTATTGCTTTACTACCTTTATCTAAAATATGATTATTAGCAAGACTTACTAAATTAAATCCAGCATCAATAAAGGCATCTCCTACTTCTTGAGGTGAATTAAAAGCAGGATAACTAGATAATCCTAAAGATACCCCTCCTAAAACTGTTTCTTGATTATAAAAAGCTAAATCAAAAGAACTTATATAACTTTTTATGGGATCTAACATTTTATAAAAATTATATTTTCCATCTTCGTATGCATCGTCGTATACGCTACTATGAATTAGGGCATCTCCTACCATAACTAAAGATATTTTATTATCTTTCTCTTGTTCTTTAGGTTCTTCTTCTTTTTCTTTACTAAAATTATTTTTTATATTTAAGCCAAGACAAATAACAATTAAAAGTATAATTAAAGATAAAATTATTTTAGGTCCTCGTTTTAACTTTACCTTTTTTTTAGCCATAAATCACTCCTATAATTTTTTTATTATTTCAAAATCAATCGTTTTTTCGTCTTTTGAAGCACGTACTACTTTTACTAAAACTTTATCCCCTAAACGATATCTTATTTTAGTTCTTTCCCCCGTAAGGGTTAAAGCTTTTTCGTCAAAATTAAAATAATCTTTTAAATCTGTAATATGTACTAATCCTTCAACTAAGTTTTTTAATTGGACAAATAATCCAAAATTATTGACACCTGATATTATTCCTTCGTATTCATTACCAATATGATCTTCCATATATTCAGCCATTTTCATATCTTCAACTTCTCTTTCACATTCGACTGATTCACGTTCTTTTAAAGACGAATTATCGGCTATAAATATTAATTTTTCTTGCCAATGAGCAATGGTATTATTAGATAAATCTTTATTAAATAGATATGTACGAAGTAATCTATGGACAGTTGTATCAGGGTATCTTCTAATTGGTGAAGTAAAGTGAGTATAACATTTACTTGCTAGACCATAATGTCCTAAATTTTGTGGTAAATAAATAGCTTTCTGCATATTTCTAAGTAAAAGACTAGATAATATTTCAAATTCTGGTTTATCTTTTAAATAATTTATTAATTTTTGCATTGTTTTAGGGCTCATATCTTTCATATTACCTGTTACTGTATATCCTAAAGTTTCTAGGAAAGCTAAGTAATCACGGATTTTTTCTTCTTTAGGATATTCATGGACACGGTAAATAAAAGGTAAATCCATATAAAATATATGCGTAGCAACACATTCATTCGCACAAATCATAAAATCTTCAATAAGTTTTTCCCCCGTACCTCTTTCACGTAGAGTAATATCAACGGGATGACAATTCTCGTCAACTAATATTTTAGCTTCGTCAATATCAAAATCTAAGCTACCACGTTCTATTTTAGATTTTCTAATAATTTGTGATAATTCGTTCATTAATTTTAAGTCCTCAACAAAATCTTCATAACCACTAGGAACAATATTTTTTTCTAAAATACTATTTACTTTTTTATAAGTCATTTGTATTCTTGACTTAATAATACTTGGGAAAATATCATAGTTAACTGTTTTACCTTTATTATCAATTTCCATAACACAGGATATAGCAAGACGTATAACTCCAGGGTTTAATGAACAAATACCATTAGATAACTTATGAGGTAACATTGGTATTACCCTGTCAATTAAATAAACAGATGTACCTCTTTCCATAGCTTCTTTATCTAAAGGACTTCCTTCTTTAACATAATAACTGACATCAGCTATATGAACGCCTAATTTATAGTTACCATTATCTAATTTTTCAATTGATATTGCGTCATCTATATCTTTAGTATCGTCACCATCAATAGTAAAAATTACTTGATTAGTTAAATCAGTACGCCCTACTTTATCTTCTTCGGTTACTTCTTCTTTAATAGTATCTAGTTCTTTAATAGTTTCTTCGTCAAAAGTATCTTTAATATCATATTTGCAAACAATTGATAAAATATCGACACCTATATCGTTTTTATGACCTAAAATTCTTATTACTTCACCTCTAAATTTATTATTACTTATCTGTGAAGTAATTTTTACCACTACTTTGTGTCCATCTACAGAACCCATATTTTTACCTTTAGGTATTTCTATTTGCATTTTTAATTTTTTATCGTCAGGGATTAAATATCCTTTTTCTTTTCTAAAATAAATTTCCCCAACTACTGTGGATAATTCTCTTTTAACTACCCTTACAATACGTCCTTCTACTCTACCATCAGGCTTATTACTTATTATTTCAACTAAAACTGTATCTCCATCGATACATCCATTCATATTATCGAGACTAACAAAAATATCTTCTTCGTCATTAGCGATATCGACAAAACCAAAACCTTTTTTATTAGTACGCATAATCCCTTTTCTTAAATTACTGTTTTCAAAAAGCATATAGCGATCTTTATTAGAATGATATATTGCTACTTTTTCTTCTAATTCTCTAAGAGATTTTAATAATTCTTGTGTTTCTTCGACCGTTTTTATATTTAAAGCCGAATCTATTTCTTCAATTGATAAAGCTCGACCATATTGTTTTAATATTTCTAATATCCTATCTTCCATATCATTCACCAACACAATTATACAATAAAAAAAAGACTATTCCTAGTCTTCTATATAAAATTCATTATTAAACTAACTACAAAGAAAGTTAAACCTAAAGTCATAGTGACACGACTTATTAATAATTCGACACCACGTTCTTTTCTTTGACTGAAAAGGTCGGCATTCCCACCAGATATTATTTGTGATGTACTTTCAGCTTTGTTACTTTGTAATAAAACAATAATAATTAATAATAATGATATGATTAGTAAAAATATTTTCATACCAATTCCTCCGTTTTCTAAGATGTATTTTAACATATCTATATATAAAATGCAAATAAAATAGATGATAATAATACTTTTAGTTTAAAAGATAATTATAGAACAAATTATTTCTTATCAAAAAGAATGTAAAAAAATACAAACTAATTGTATAACTTGTATTTTCTCTTAAATTTTTCCAACATTTATTATTATAGGTTCTTAATTTGTTCTTCAATTCTTAATAAACGATTGTATTTAGCAATTCTTTCACTTCTTGAAATAGAACCTGTTTTTATTTGACCTAAATTAAGTCCTACTGCTAAGTCGGCAATAGTTGTATCTTCTGTTTCTCCTGAACGATGGGAAATAACGGTATTGTAACCATTATTTCTAGCTAATTCAATAGTTTTTATTGTTTCACTAACTGTTCCTACTTGATTTAATTTAATTAGAATGGCATTACAAGCTCCCTTATTAATACCTTCTTGTAAGTATTTACTATTAGTTACAAATAAATCGTCTCCTACTATTTGGATTTTATCACCTACTAATTTAGTAAATTCACTAAATCCCTCCCAATCGTTTTGGTCAAATGGATCTTCAATGGAAATAATCGGATATTTCTCAATTAAATCTAAATAATATTTTATTAACAATTCTGTGGATAAAATTTTTCCTTCACCTTTTAAGTTATAGCTACCATTCTCAAAGAATTCACTTCCAGCAATATCTAAACCGATAAATACATCTACTCCTGGAGTGTAACCTGCTTTAGTAATGGCTTCGACAATTAAATCTAATCCTTCAATATTATTGGATAAGTTAGGAGCAAAACCTCCTTCATCTCCTACACTAGTAGCAAGTCCTTTTCCTTTTAAAATATTCTTTAAAGTATGAAATACTTCAGATGCTATTCTTAACATTTCGTGGAAAGAAGGTGCTTTAGGGATAATCATATATTCTTGAAAATCCAAATTGTTATCAGCGTGAGCACCACCATTTAAAATGTTCATCATTGGTCTAGGTAGTAAATTTCCATTACCAACATATTGATATAATTCCTTACCACTAGCTTTAGATGCCACTCTTAGACATGCCATCGAAACACCTAATATAGCATTCGCACCCAATTTACTCTTGTTGACAGTTCCATCTAGTTCTAGCATTATATCGTCTATTTTTTGTTGTTCGAATACATTTTGTCCAATCAATGCATCTCTTATTACCGTATTGACATTATTTACTGCTTTCAATACTCCCTTACCTAAATACCTAGCTTCACCATCTCTTAATTCTAAAGCTTCCCTTTCTCCTGTCGATGCTCCTGATGGTACTATAGCTATATCTTTCATTCCATTTTCAAGAACAACCTCAACTTCGACAGTTGGATTACCTCTTGAGTCAAGTACCTCTCTTGCTTTAATATCAGTTATTTTCATTTTCATTTCCTCCTAATTTATTAATACATTCTTTATACTCTATACCCCTATCTTCAAAACATTTATATTGATCCCACGATGCCGAAGCAGGGCTTAAAAGAATTATATCACCTTGACTAGATTTTTCATAGGCTGTAATTACCGCATCATGTAAATTATCTTTGACAATTGTCTCAATCATTAAACTATCCCCAAACTCTTTAACACGCTTTTTATTCTCTCCAAAACATACAATTAATTTTACATAATTAACATAATCTTTTAAAAGGTTAAAGTCTTGACCTCGTTCCATGCCCCCCAATAGTAATATAGTTGGCTTTGTAAACGAAGATAACGCTATCTGCGTTGACTTAATGTTAGTAGCTTTAGAATCATTATAGAAAAGACGTTTATTAAATTCTTTGACAAACTCTAAACGATGTGGAACACCATTGAAACTTTTTAAAACATCTATAATACTTTCATTAGTTATTCCTAGTTCTTTAACCGCTAAAATACTAGCCATAATATTTTCGTAATTATGCATACCAACTAATTTAATATCCTTTAAATTAATTATTTTTTCGTCATAGTAATATATCGCATCATCTTTTATATAACATCCATTTATTATATTTTGACTAGAAAAATATTTAACTTTAGATTTTATATTTTTAGTAACTTCCATTACATCATCATTTTCAATATTTAATATAGCAATATCGTTACTAGTTTGGTTTTGAAATATTTTAGCTTTTACTCTTTTATAGTTATCATAACTTTTTAAAAAATCAATATGAGCTTCTGATAAATTAGTCATAACAGCAATATTAGGTTTAAATTCTTTAAGATTTTCTAATTGTTGACAAGATGTTTCCATAACTATTATATCGTTAGGTTCTATTACATTTAAGAAACTACATAATGGATACCCAATATTACCAGTTAAATGTACTCTTTTACCTTCCTTTTTAATCATTTCATAAATAAGAGTAGTTGTCGTTGTTTTCCCATTAGTACCTGTAATAGCAACCAAAGTTACATCTTTAGGCATAAGTCTATAAGCCATTTCAACTTCATTAATTACTTCTATTCCTAATTCTTTAGCTTTTAATATATATTTATGGTCGATTGGTACTCCTGGATTTTTTATTAAATAATCAAAGGATGCATCTAATAAATTATCAGGGTGACTTCCTAAAATTATCTCTACTCCTAAACTTTTTAATTCTTCTATTTTATTTTGCTCATGGTCTTCTTTTAAATCATTTAATATTACTTTATTTCCTTTTTTAGCTAACAATTTACTAGCTTCATAACCACTTCTTGCAAAACCTAAAACTAATATTTTTTTATTTTCAAACATTACCTTACCCTCCTATTAATACACTACAATTCTATTATCATTATACTATTATTATATTTTTTTTCCAGTATATTGTTTAAAATTATACCTAATTATGTTATAATCTTAACTGTAAAAAGGAGGTTGCAATATGAAAATAGTTAGTATTACTGATAGTGAATTTGATAAATTTTCTCTTAATCATAAATATCATAGTTATTATCAAACTTCAGCATATGCTAAAGTTATGAGTAATTTTGGTTTATCTTCTTTATATCTTGGGTTCTATGATAACGATAACTTAGTGGGTGCTACTATGATATTATCAAAAATAGTTATGTTCGGTTTTAAATATGGTTATGCTCCTCGTGGAATGTTAATAGATTACGATAATTATAGTCAAGTTTTAGAATTAACTAAAGATTTAAAAGCTTATCTTTTAAAAGAAAAATATATATTTTTAAAAATAGATCCTTTAATAGTTATAAATAAATATGATAAAAAAGGAAACAAATTATATACTAATCCTAATTTAGATAACATCTTAACTACAATGAAAGATACCGGTTTTTTTCACTGTGGATATAATAATTTATTTGAATCCATTAAACCAAGGTGGAATAGTTATTTGAATTTAGAAGATAATATAACTAATATTTATAACCATTTTGATAAACAAGTAAGGAATAAAATTAGAAAAGCTTTAAAATATGGCGTAACAGCATACAAAGATAATTCTAAAATAGATGATATATATCCTTTTATTGAAAAAGATAATACCTATTCCATCAATTATTATTATCAATTAAGAAAAGAATTTAAAGATAATATTGAGGTCTATGTGGCTAAACTAAATACCGAAGACTTTGTTAATGGTAGTAGATCTCTTTATGAAAAAGAATTAGAATATAATGATTACTTAAATAATATTATTTCAAGAAATAGTTATAAAGGTAAAAATATCCATGAAATAATAAATAAAAAAATGGAATCAGATAAAATATTAGTTACTTATAAAAATTATATGGTCAATGCTAGTGACTTACTTAAAGATTATCCTGATGGTTTAATAATTGGTGGTGCGATCGTCATTAAAGATAATGATACTGTTCATTTATTAATAGATGGCTTTAACCAAAATTATAGTAAATTATGTCCTTTATTCTTATTAAGATGGCAAATAATAAAAGATTATTGTAACGAAAAATATAAATTACTAGATATGAATGCAATTAGTGGTATTTTTGATAAAAAAAATAATCCTTATTGGGGATTAAATGAAGTAAAATTTAGTTATAATACTACAGGATATGAATATATTGGGGAATTTAATTTAATTACCAATAGTGCAATGTATGCTTTATATAAAAATATTCAAGCTAAAGATTCTTTTAAAGATATTAAAAAATAAAGATATAAGATTAAAGGTTTTTAAACATTAAAGGGTGATACTTAAAATTAAGTATCACCTTTTTTGCAAGAATAAATATTTAAAGTTTTAAAGAAATTAAAAAGAAGTGACAATTATCACCTCTAAAAGGACAACCACTAGATTACACTTTTTCTTTATTTTTTTTATTTATTTTTTTATAAATTTCTAATATAACTAATATAATACTAGATATTAATAATAGATATATTAAATGTAATAATGGAATAGAAGAAGTTTTTAAGAAAGCACTAAGACTATCTACTTCAGCAAAAATTATTTGTAATACAATCGCACTAATTATACTAAATAAAACAAAGGGATTACTCTTTAATGAGACTTTATAAAAAGGCTTATCTTCACTACGGCAGTTTAAAACATGCATATTTTGCATAAATACCATAAGCATTACAATATAACCTCTTGCAATACTAACTTCCATTTTTACTTGTTTTAAAAGGAAAACCCAAACAATAAAAACAATTAGACCTATTGATAAACCAGAAATAAGCACTTCTTTCATTAAGTCTTTATTGAAGATTGACTCTTTAGTATTTCGTGGTTTTTCTTTCATAATATCTTTTTCTGGTTTTTCAAAAGATAAAGCTAAGTCTTGTAAACCATCAGTTACTATATTTAACCATAATAACTGAATAGCTACTAAAGGCATAGGTAAGTCACAGGCTATAGATAAAAGGAAAAATAATACTTCCGCTAAACCACACGATAGTAATAAATAACTTACTTTTCTTATATTGCTGTAAGCACATCGTCCTTCTTTGATACCTGATACAATGGACTTAAAATTATTATCAATAATTATCATAGAAGAAGTTTCTTTAGCTGTATCCGTTCCACTTCCCATAGCAATTCCAATATTAGCACTCTTAATAGCAGGAGCATCGTTAACGCCGTCACCAGTAACTGCTACAAACTCACCCATTCTTTTATACGCTTCGACTATTTCTAACTTATCTAATGGACTTACTCTAGTAAAAACTCTTTTCGTTTTAACAAACTTATCAAAAGCATCATAACCTTTAGCTAAATATTCGCCTACATCAACACCAGTAGCTACTTCTTGATAATCTTTTACTATATTTAATT
>CANQYA010000029.1 GCA_947627965.1 uncultured Bacilli bacterium | reverse complement strand
CATTAATCATTTTACGGTATTCTTTAAAAGTATGATTAATAATTCCATATCCTTTAGTTAGAGTTAAAAAGTTAGTGGTAAAACCTATTAAACCACGAGAAGGAATGGTATAAACAAGTTTAACTTGTCCACCAACATTATTCATACTTTCCATAACTGCTCCCCTTGAACCCAACTGTTCAATTATAGTTCCTACTGACTCTTCGGGAACATCAAGTACTAATTCTTCGTATGGTTCTTGTTTTTCACCATTTATTTCTTTAATAATAACTGCTGGTTTCGATACTTGTAACTCAAAACCTTCACGACGCATATTTTCAATCAAAATACCAAGATGTAACTCACCACGACCAGATACGATCCATGATTCACTATCATTTGGTTCTACTCTTAAACTTACATCTCTTTGTAATTCTTTCATTAATCTTTCTTCAATTTTTCTTGCCGTCAATAATTTTCCTTCACGTCCGACAAAAGGTGAAGTATTAACACCAAAAGTCATTTGTAAAGTTGGTTCGTCAATATGTAAAATTGGTAAAGGTTTTTTCTTACCTACTTCACACAATGTTTCTCCTACTGAAATATCCATAAGTCCTGCAACAGCACAGATATCACCTGCTTCAGCTTCCGTTATTTCAATTCTTTTATATCCTAAAAAACCGAACAATTTTTGAACTCTAAATTGTTTAACCGTACCGTCAAGTCTTATACAGTCTACCATTTGACCAACTTTAATTTTACCGTTATGAACTCTACCTATTCCAATACGTCCAACATAATCATTATAATCTAATAAAGCTGGTTGAAATTGTAAATCTTGATTAGGATCTCCCCCTGGAGACGGAATTTCGCTAATAATTAAATCCAATAACTCAGTAAATCCTTTCGTTTGTGTCGATAAATCGTCACTTAAACTAGAAGTACCATTTAAAGCTGATGCATAAACTACTTTAAAATCCAACCAATCTTCATCAGCACCTAAATCAATAAATAAATCAAGTACTTCGTCAACTACTTCACTACATCTTGCTGATTCTTTATCCACTTTATTGACAACAACAATAGGTTTTACATGAGCTTCTAAAGCTTTCTTTAATACAAAACGAGTTTGTGGCATTGTTCCTTCGTAAGCATCAACTACTAATAAAACACCATCAACCATATTCATAATACGTTCAACTTCGCCACCAAAGTCAGCATGTCCTGGCGTATCGAGAATATTAATACGATATCCCTTATAATTAATAGCAGTTGTTTTAGCTAAAATAGTAATTCCACGTTCCTTCTCTAATTGATTAGAGTCCATTGTTTCATTGCTTAAATCTTCATTTTCCCTAAAAGTTCCACTCGTTTTTAATATTTCGTCAACTAACGTTGTTTTACCATGGTCAACATGGGCGATTATTGCTATATTCCTTTTTTCCATACATTTACACTTCCTTAAAAACTTTCTAAATTATATCACAAAATAGATAAAAATCAAGTTTTTTTAAAGTTCTAATTACAATGAAACGAAAATATGAAATGAAAACTTTAATTAGAAAGAAAATAAAAACTTTAAATACAATCAAGAAAACTATTATTATCGATTACAATTATATAAAATACTATAAAATTTTCATAAATAAATTAAATGTTTAAAAAAATAAAAAATATTTCATAATATAATGGTGATTTTATGATATATAATTCTTTATGGTTAAAAGGAATTAAAACTAAAGCGGAACCCATTCTAAACAAAGATATAAATACCGATATTTTAATTATTGGTGGAGGTATTACTGGTATATCAACTGCTTTTTATTTAAAAGATTCTAAATTAAATATTACTTTAGTTGACAGTTTTAAAATTGGTCATGGTACTACTGCTAAAACAACTGGTAAATTAACTTATATGCAAGATTTAATATATAATAAAATTCAAAATATCTATAATTTTAATAAAGCTAAAAAATATTTAGATAGTCAAAAATATGCGATTGAATTAGTTAAAAGTAATATCTTAAATTATAATATAAAATGTAATTTTGAAAGTAATAGTTCTTATGTTTTTACTGATAATTCTAATAATATTAATAAAATTAATAAATTAAAAACATTCTTAAACAAAGCTTATAATGATTGTAAAGTAGTTCCTCACTTACCTATAAAATATCCCTGTAAATATGCTTTAAGGGTCGATAATACGGCTACTTTTCACCCAGTTAAATATGTTTTAGCTTTAAAAGATATATGTCAAAAAAGTGGGATCAATATATATGAAAATACTAAAATAATTAATTTAGAAAAAACTATTGATGGATATATAGCTAAAACTAAAAATAATAAAATTATAGCTAAAAAAGTAGTTCTAGCTTGCCACTACCCCTTCTTCTTAAAACCTTACTTTTTCCCTTTTAAAACTTATTTAGAAAAGTCATATGTAGCAAGTGGTATTGTTCCTAAAAATAAAATGTTTAACGCTATTAGCGGGGATGATGATACTCATTCAATTAGGTATTATTCTGATACTAAAGACTATATAATATATGCTGGTCTAGCAAAACCTTTAGGTAGCAATATGGACAATGAAAAGAATTTTAAGGACTTAACTTGGCATATGGAATCTAATCTAACTAAAGATATAAAGTACGAATGGTTTAATTACGATATTATTACTCCTGACGGATTGCCTTTAATAGGTTACCTTGAAAAAGATAATAATAATTTATTAATTGGTACTGGTTTTAATACTTGGGGTATGACTAATGGTAGTCTTGCTGGTAAAATACTTAGTGATTTAATCAAAGGTAAAGAAAATAAATATCAAGATCTATTTGATCCTAAACGTAATCTTACTTTTCTTAAATCTATCAATATTCTTAATTATAATATCGATGCTGGTGTCAATTATGTCTTATCAAAAATAAAAACTAATTACAATTTTTATCCTGACAATGTCAAAGTAATAACTAAAGATGGTGTTAAATACGGTATATATATCGATGAAAATCAAAAAGAACATATTGTCTATAACCTATGCCCGCACTTAAAATGTAATCTCGTTTTTAATACTATTTATAAAACTTGGGATTGTCCTTGCCATGGTTCTAGGTTTGATATTGACGGTAAAGTAATTAAAGGACCTAGTGTTTACAATATAAGTATTAATAAAGACACTCTAAAATAATTGACCAAATGATAATCCTATCTTATAATTATTAATAGAATTGTAGAAAGGATAAATCATGACAGAAACATTAGTAAAATTTTTTGTAAATTTAATGGGAGGTAACCCTAGTTCTGAAATTGGTAAAGTTATTATTATTAGTATTTTATCGATGTTACCCGTTATCGAACTACGAGGTGGATTAATTGCTGCTGCCCTACTTGATGTCAATAGTGTTTTAGCATTTATTATTTGTTACTTATTTAATCTATTACCAATTCCTTTTATCTTACTATTAGTTAATTTTCTTTTTGAAAAGTTAAAGAAAACTAAATCTTTTAGTAAAATGGTAACTAAATTAGAACAAAGAGTGGAAAAGAAAAAAGGTACTATTGAAAAGTATGGTTATTTAGGATTATTTCTATTTGTAGCTATTCCTTTACCGGGAACTGGTGCTTGGACTGGTGCTTTAATAGCTAGTGTACTAGAAATGAATAAGAAAAAATCTTTTTTAGTAATAGCTATTGGTGTCTTAGTAGCAGGATTAATTATGATGTTACTATCTTATGGATTACTTAAAGGCATAATTGGATAAAACAATTATGTCTTTTATAAATTATTTAATTCAGGATCTAATGGCAAAGTTATAGTAACTTCTGTTCCTTTATATTTTTCGGATACATACTCTAAAGTACCATTATGACGGAAAACTATCTCTTTAGAAAGATTGACACCAATACCTGATCCATGCAATTTAGTTGTATAAAAATTATCTCCTAAAAGAGCTAACTCATCACTAGTCATACCTATCCCACTATCACTTATAATTATTTTTATATCTTTTTTACTGACAATGGTTTTTACTTTAATAGTTAAATCTTTATCATTCATTTTAGCTTCCATACTATTTTTTAACATATTTACTAATACTTGTTTTAATCTATTATAATCAGCTAATATATATACTTCCATATCACTTATTTCGTAGATAGTACGAATATTATTTTCTTTTAATAAAATATCCATCGATCTAGTTACTTCTTCTACTAACATAATTATATCGATTATATCTTTTTCTATTTTTATTTTAGAATAATCTAAATAATCGTCCATTAAAGATAAAGTTCTATTAATTTCACTTTTAATTATTGGAATATATTTATTTATTTTATTTTTATCATTCAAATTGAGCATATCCAAATACCCTTTACATACAGCAATGGGATTTTTTATTTCATGGGTTATTTTAAATAAAGAATTACGGATTGTTTTTTCTTTTTCTAATTCATCTAAGATATTATTAAAACTAACCATATCTTCTATCTTTTTAATTAATTTATAATAACCTATTGTAGCTAGATATAAAGTAATTAAAGATACTAAAATATTAATTAAATTAATTAAGATATTGCCTAGGGGATTAATTAAATAAAAAGTAACTAAAGATAAGACAAAAGCTTTAATAATAACAAAATTATTGATAATAAAACTAGATGTTACATTTCTCTTATCAGCATAAATATATATAATAAAATAACTAAGATATTCAATAATAACTAAAAAAATAGGATAATCAAATACTAAAATATAATATAGACCTAAAATAAAAGATAAAATTAACGCTACTTTCTTCCTTCCTTTTAAATAAGCAAAAATAAGAGGAATATTAACTAAAATACTGACATAACTATTATGATTAAAATCACCATATCTACTTATTAATAGAAGGGATAAAAATAAAGCTAATTCAAAAAATAAATACATTTCTTCTTTATTAATATTTTTCTTATAAGCAATATATATTAAATATAAAAATAAAGGAAATAATAATAAAATAGTGTTTAAAATAAAACCATCAAAAAAATTCATATAATGCCTTCTTTCTAATTACATTATATGAATTATTAATGTCGAACTTTGTCGAATTTAGTCTAAATATCTCGTTTTTTATTTTAAATCGTCAATATATTTCTTTAATTGCTTTGACTCTGGTCCTAAAACAATCTTTAATTGATTATCTATTTCCACTATTCCTTTCGCACCAAGCTTTTGAATAGCTTCTTTATCAACAATACTTATATCTTTCAAAGTTACTTTAAAACGAGATAAATTAGTTTCTGTTGCTATAATATTATCTTTTCCTCCAAGATACTCTACTAATTTATTTAATTGTAAATGAGCATCTTTTTTTCCAGCTTTTAAAATAGCTAAAAGGATAACAAATAATATAATTAAAATTATTATATATTCTATATGCATTTCTTTTCACCACTTACTATTATACTATAATATTATTAAATTACCAAATTATTTATTTTTAATTCTTTTAATTAATAATACTAAATCGATTATAGCTAATAAAGCTAATAAGCCAGTCATAATAATAGGTATATAATTAATATCATTTATATCACTATTATTGGTAGTAGGTACTGTCTCATTAAGAGGAGCAACTTTTATATTAATAGTATAAATATTAGAATCCCCACTAACATCAGTTACTATTATTTTAATAATACTTCCGTCTTTTAAGTCTTCATTACCAGTTACTTCTACCGTATAGTCATCATTATTAGTTAAAGCAACTATATTTAACTTCTTTTCGTCTTTTATAGTAATCGTATAATCTAATTTTTCCTTGTCGAAATCTATATCGTATCCTTCAATAGTTAAACCAGATAAATATAATCCTTCTTCCTCTTCTTTAGATAATTCTTTCATTACTTTAACAGTATAAGTTGTTTTAACATCTTTTTCCCCTGTTACAGTAATTGTTATGATATTTTCCCCTTCTTTTAAGTTTTCATTACCTTTTACTTCTACTTTTAAATTATCTTTTTGTTTAGTATCGATCTTTAAAGAAGAAAGATCTTCTTTTAAAGTATAAGTATATTCAAAAGTATTTTCTTTTAAATTAATCTTTTCCCCATTAATTGTTAAACTATCTAAAAAGACATCACTTTTGGTATCATTTCTTGTAACAATTACAGTATAAGTACGTGAAGAACCATCTTCAGCAGTAACAATAATATCAAATTTATTTTCTCCTATTGCTAAAGTTTTCTCTCCTAATCCCACTACTGTTGCTTTACTATCAGAAACTTCACCTTTAATAACTATTTTTTCTAAATCAACAGTTGCTCGATAAGTAGTAACATTATTAGATAGAATAGGACTTAACTCAGCTCCTTCAATTGATAAGCTTTTTAAAGAATTATCCGTCGATTTAGAAGACTTTTTGTTAACAATAATACGATAAGTCTTAACATCGCCACTTTCACTAGTAACAACAATATTAAAAGTTTCTTTTTCTTTAGTTAAAGTTTTTTCCCCAGTTCCTGTTACAGTAGCATTACCACTTGCTTTAGCATTAATAACAATTTTACTAGAAGTAGTAGTAACAGTATATATAGTTGTATCTTTATCAAAGTTAGGACTTAATTTACAGTCATTACAATTATCGATAGTTAAAGACTCCAAACTATTAGAAGTTGAAGCAAGTTTGACAATCGAATTAGCATTAGCTACATTAGATACTTCTTTATCATTATCAAAAAACTTAATATCAGATAACTTTATTTCAAAAGTACCTGTCAATAAACTTGAAAGTTTTATTTTAATCGTTCCTAGATTAATACTACCAACATTAGATTCACTCTTTATCGTCAAATGATTATTTTGGATTAATCCTTGAAAATTAGGAGAATTAACAAAAGATGCACTACCACTACTAGGAATAGATAAATTACTTTCTACTCTATTGTATGAAACTCCTTCGTCAACATTAGCTATGATAGAACACTCTAAAATATCACTAGATATATGATCACTATCGCAACTAATAATAACACTAGATCCTGCTAAAACAGGACAAGGTATTAATAAAACTAACAAAAATAATAAATATAAATATTTTCTTTTCATATCATGACCTCTTTTATTCTAATAAAATAATAGCAAAAATATTATCATTTGTAAATTATTAATATTAAATTTATGAAAAGAATATTATAAATTATAGGTATTAACACGACACCATATGCACCAAGAGGAATATCTTATAATAGAAATAATAAAAAGGAGTGATATAGATTGAATAATAACAATTCTTCAGGTTCTTGTTGCTTTACTAAAACTCTAAAATTAATTAATATTCTACAACAAAGTAGTAAACAAGATGACTGTTTTGATAATACTTGTAGTAGACCTTTTTTAGGAGTAAATGTTCCTAGTCTTTGCTTTAATACTAGACCAGTAACCTTTTATGGTTGTAATAATAATTTAATTACTGTTGACTATAGTACCGTTGTAAATGGTCAAACTTTAACAGGAACAAGTAGTACATTCCGTGTTGAGTGTGTCAATGATGACTCAGTAGTAGTATCCATTTTAATTCCCAATCCAGATCCAACTAATACAGTTAATCCTTATATTACTACTAATAATACAGCAACAATTAATTTAGGGTGTGTTTGTGCTTTAAAATGTTTACCTGATACAATCGTCGATTTATAAGAAAGGGGGAAAAAATATGTGTGGAAGTAATAATAACTCTTGTTCATTTATAAGTACACTAGAATTAATTTTAATGCTTCAACAAAAGGGAGAGGATTGCAATGTTCCAAATGGTTGCAGTAAACCTTTTTTAGGACCTGATGCAACAGGAATATGTTTAAATACTAGACCTATTACTTTCTATAGTTGTTGTAATAACAATCTTTGGACAATGCCATATACTTTAAATGGTATCAATAACAGTAGTAGTGTTTTTAGAATTGAAAACTTAGACGATAACTGTGCAACGTTCAGAGTTTTAGCACCTAATCCTAACACTAGTGAAGTAGGAACATTCCCATACATCGCAACTAACGATTTCTTTACCATTAACTTAAACTGTGTTGGCGTATTAAAATGTTTAGGCGATACTTACGTAAGTGGATTATAAAAAAAAGAACTCGAAAAAGTTCTTTTTTTTAATCATTATTTATCACTATCGATAGTATATCTTCAAGTTTAATTACCTCACCATTACTAGTTAATAAATGATCATTTACTTTACTTACTATTTTAGTATTAATATTTTTATCTTTAGTAATTATTTCAACTGGAACATTAAAAACAAATTGATTATTCTTAAACAAATTATTTAAAGCTTCTTGATAAGTATTACCTTCTAAATTAATCTCATTATTATTACTTTCAATATTACTAATATTTTCATACTTAGAATAAAATACTTTTTTATTATTTTCTATTTTTTTATTAGAAGTATTTTTAAAAATAGATGGTAAATCTTTACTCATATTCTCCCTCTTTCTATAAATATATTATGTTATAGATAAATAAAAATTACTAAAAAAATCATACTAATAATAAGGTGATTTTATGGTAAAAAAATATAAAATAGATAAACTTTTAATTTTTTATATTATATTATTTTTTATAATAAGTATTACTAGTATTTATTCTGCTTCAATGTACTTATCACCTACTTTAGGAAATTTACCATTAAAACAAATACTTTGGTATGTAGCTGGTGCTTTAATTATTTATTTTATTATGAAAAAAGGAAATAAATTTTTTTATAAATATGCTTGGTATATATATTTAACTAATATTGTTTTATTATTTGGATTACTGTTTTTCGCCCCTAGTATTAATGGTAGTAAATGCTGGTATATTATAAATGGAATTGGTAGTTTCCAACCTAGTGAATTTATGAAAATAAGTTTAATATTAATGCTTGCTTCAACAATTAACTATTTTCATAAAAGGAAAAGAAAACCATCTTTAAAAGATGAATTTATTTTAATATTAGAAGTAATAATTATTACATTAATTCCTAGTATTCTTACCTTTTTAGAACCAGATACTGGGGCGGTTATAATATACTTAATAATTAGTTTATTTATGCTTTTTATAAGTGGGATTAAAATATTTTGGTTTATTTTATTTGGAACAATAATACTTCTTTTAGGAGGAAGTTTTTTATATTTATACTTCTTAAAACAAGATATTTTTATAAGCATTTTCGGTAGTAATTTTTTCTATCGAATGGATAGAATACTAAACTGGAAAAGTGGTAGTGGAATGCAGTTAGAAAACTCTTTAGTAGCAATAGGATCTAGTTATCTATTAGGACATGGTTTTAATAATACGCCTATCTATTTCCCTGAAGCAGGAACAGATTTTATATTTACGGTATATTCTTCTAATTTTGGTTTATTAGGAACTATTATTCTTTTAATTATAATTTTATTATTTAATTTTAAAATAATATCTACAGGAATAGAAACTGTTAATAGAATAGATAAATACCTAATAGCAGGTATTATAGGTATTTTCTTATATCAACAAATTCAAAATATAGGAATGACTATTGGTTTATTACCAATAACAGGAATAACTTTACCTTTTATAAGTTATGGTGGAAGTAGTTTATTATCTTATATGATTTTAATAGGTCTTATTTTAAATGCATATAATTCCAAAAATAAAAAGATATAATTATAATACTTTTATAATATAAGGATTGTTTATAGTACCATCTTGTGTAGTAGAAGTTATTTCGACGGTTGGTAGTAAATTTATGACTGGTCTTACTACCATAATTTGATCGTCACTCGACGTATTCAACTTTCCAGGAGAATATACATTCCAATCATATGATCGTGAATGGCCAATATCAAAATCAAAAGGGCTCATTGTCCAATAATGAACTCCCGTATATAAAAAATACTTATTATTTTCTATATTAAATACACCACCAGCATACATCGCTTCGTCGGCTGTTATTAAACCTATTTTTCCCGTGGACTTCTTATT
>CANQYA010000028.1 GCA_947627965.1 uncultured Bacilli bacterium | reverse complement strand
TTTTGTTCATTTTCAACAATAATTCTTCCAACATTCCAATATGCATATAACATAGTATTATTTACTTCATAAGCCACTTTTTTTCTACTATTCAAAATAATATCTTTAATTTCTTGAATTATTTTATTATTGCTTTTTTCTAACATAATTGCTCCTTTCTAAAATTAGTCAACCACGTCTAGCCGATTTCTCTAAAATACTACTGAATATTTTAACATATAAATTGCCAAATAGTGTTAATATTTGTTAGCTTTGTTATTTTGTTTATGACAAAATACTTATCCTTTAGGTATTTTGACGTATCAAAATTACCTCGTGAGCTAGGGCTTTCCTATAAACAACTAGTAAGGTTTGGGCATATTTACTAAAAATTAATTTGAATATTTTAAATACTTAAAGGAATTTTTAAATAAAAGTAGTATAATAATTATAGGAGGTGGCATAATGAATAATAATTTGACTATTTTTGATGTAGCTAACTTTTTTCTTAAAATTGTTGATCGCGATTCAGGAAGTACAATAACCCCTCTGAAACTACAAAAAATTTTGTATTATGCACAAGGGTATTATTTGGCATACTTTGATAAAGAATTATTTCCTGAGGATTTTCAAGCATGGGCTCATGGACCAGCTAATGAGGAAATATATGATAAATATAAAAAATATGACTTCAATATGATACCTTATCCAACTGAAAAAACTACTGATGTAGAAGATGCGATAGGTGAGTTTTTAAATGATATTTGGCATACTTTTGGGATATACGACGGTAAATATTTAGAAGAACAAACACATAAAGAAAAACCATGGATTGAAGCAAGAAAGGGATATGCTCCTGGGGAAAAATGTCAAAACATTATCTCAAAAGAAAGCATGAAAGAATTTTTTAAATCAGTAATATATGAAGCGTAATTTTAGTTACATTAACGAATTTAACTACAATTTAAATCATGAAAATAATGACAACTTCTTAGGATTATTAAAATTTTCTTTTTGTGACGATAAATTCCCACTTTATAATTTACAAAAAGATGAATTAAAAGGATTTGTATATTTTGCTAAGAATTTTGAAAATTTACCGTGGCGAAGCATCAAAACATATAATAGTTTTAATTTTGAAAATATACCGGAAATTAAAGCACCCGACAATATAGCTAAAGATATAATATTAAGCTCTTTAAGAATTTCTGATAAATTTAGGTTGATTGGCTATAGACAAGAGGAATATTTTTATATAATTTGGTTTGATAGAAATCACTTAACTTATAAAGGTTAATATATCTTAAATTAATTATGTAGAACAAAACGCCACTTTTTATATATTAGAAATTCCGCTGTGAAGGAGAAATAACAAATCGTAAGGTTTGGACTTATTTATTCAATAAATCATTTTCTTCATTGACGAAAGTGTTAAAGTAGTATATAATAGGTGGTGCATATTTAAGGAACAGCACATCTTTTCGTTATAATTAATGTGTTTATTAAGTTTATAAGTAATCTTGCTGTTGATGAAAGTATTAAAATAAACTCCCTATTTATAACAAAAGATAATCCTTAGTTTATGTAAATAAATAAAGGAGGTATAAAAAATGTCAAGATACACAGGACCAAGTTACAAACAATCTCGTCGTGTTGGTTTTTCTACTCTAGAAAATGGTAAAGATGTTGCTAGACGTCCTTATGGACCAGGTCAACATGGAGCTGATCGTAAGGGTAAACTTTCTGAATATGGACTTCAATTAAAAGAAAAACAAAAAGTTAGATTTATGTATGGATTAAATGAAAAACAATTTAAAAAGACTTTTAAAGAAGCTCAAAAAACAGAAGGTATCACTGGTGAAGTATTTTTAAAATTTCTTGAATCAAGACTTGATAACTTAGTATATCGTTTAGGTTTTGCTTCAACAAGACGTGGAGCTAGACAATTAGTAAACCATGGTCATATTACAGTTGATGGTAAAAAAGTTGATATCCCATCATTTAGAGTTAAACCAGGTTCAGTAATTGCTGTTAAAGATAGTTCTAAAGATTTAAAAGTAATTAAAGAAGCATTGGAAAAAGTTACTAATCGTGTTGAATTTGTTACTTTTGACGAAAACAAACTTTCAGGTACTTATGTAAGATTACCAGAAAGAAGAGAATTAAATGCTGATATAGACGAATCATTAATCGTTGAGTTCTACAGTAGATAATAAAGTAAGATTTATTTCTTACTTGCGACTATTGGCTGATAAGTCAATAGTTTTTTTATATCAAAAAATTATTTATAAAAAACTCTAAATGAAGAATGCTCATTTAGAGTTTAATAATTATTTATTAATCATATCTTTGTTAACTTTTTTACATATATTTAATTAAATAATATTTCTTTTTACCACGTCTTATTACTATATATTTATTATCTATAGCAAAAGACTTATTAATAACTGTATTTTCATCGTTTACTATTTCCCCATTAATACTAATAGCATTACCATTTATAAATTCTCTTGCTTCTCTTTTACTACTAGCAATATTAGCTTCAATTAATAAATCAATTAAACTTTTATCATTACTAATAACAAAATTAGGTACATCTTTAAAACCTATTTCTATTTCATTAGAACTTAACTCATTTATTTTACCACTAAATAATGCTTCACTTATTTTTAAGGCTTTTACATATTCGTCTTTACCATGTAAATCAGTAATTATTTCCCTAGCTAAAGCTTTATGGGCTTCTCTTAATTCAGGGTGTAAGTTATTACTTTTTTCTAATTCTTCGATTTCTTCTCTAGTAAGAAAAGTAAATACTTTTAAATAATGAATTACTAATTCGTCGTCGGCATTAATTAAATATTGATATAATTCATAAGAAGATGTTTTATCTTTATCTAACCATAAAGCATTACCTTCACTTTTACCAAACTTTTTACCGTCTTTGTCTAAAATTAATGGCATAGTAAATCCATAAGCTGTTTTATCTAATTTTTTACGAATTAAATCAATACCAGTAGTAATATTTCCCCATTGATCAGAACCTTCTACTTGCAAAGTACAATTTTTTTCCACAAATAAGTGCAAAAAGTCATTACCTTGAATTAAAGTATAAGCAAATTCAGCAAAAGTAATCCCAGTATCTAGTCTTCTTCTTATAATATCTTTATCTAACATATAATTTACATTAATATATTTACCTACGTCTCTTAAAAAATCTAAGATACTTAAACTGTTCGTCCAATCGTAGTTGTTGACAATTTCAGCTTTACCTTCAAAAATTTTGTTAACTTGTTTTGTAATTCCCTCTAAGTTTTTGGAAACTTCTTCTTTGCTAATAATATCTCGTTCACTAGTAGGTCTAGGATCACCAATCAATCCCGTTGCTCCTCCCACAAGTAAGATAGGGTGATGTCCATAATTAGCTAATCTTTTAGCTGTAACTAAAGAAGAATAATGTCCTAAATGTAAGCTATCAGCAGTAGGATCTGTTCCCCAATAAAATGTAAGTTTCTCATTATTTAATTTATCTATTAATTCATCACTAGATATATCTTTAATAAGACCTCTCCATACTAAATCTTCATATAATTTCATATAAACCTCCTCCTTATAAAAAATAAAATACTATTATAAACTAAGGACGCTATTTAACGTGGTACCACCTTATTTCATAATAGTATTATTATGCACTTAAACTCTTAACGCGAGTATACGATATAACTCCAAATGTGTAATTCGTTGTCAATTATTACTTTTCACCAAACAGTAACTCTCTATTCTCTATAACAACTACTTTCATTCTTCTTCGTCATTTGCTCTTTAGTCTAGCATATAACTAATATTTATGCAACTTTTTTATCTTGTTTTTCTAATTTATTTAATATTTCTTTAATAACTGCAATGGTCTTTTCTCTTACTTCTTCAGTAGCTTTTTGTAAAACAGGAGTACCTTTTTCTACAGCTAACTCAACTAATTCTTGTGTTTTTTCTTTTAAACTATTAGCTTTTTCTTTAGCAATTTTTAATACTTTTTCTTTATCAAGATCAGCTAACTCAGCTTTTATTTCTTCTATTTTTTCCTCGATAGACTCTTTTACTTCTCTAACGTCAATTCCTTTTACTTTAGCTGTAAGTTCGTCAAGTTTATTTTTTAAATCTTTTCTTGTTTCACTACCCTTTTTAGGTGCGAATAAAATTCCTAATCCAGCACCAACTGCTGCTCCTGCTAAGAATTTCCCAATACCTCTTTTTTTACTTTTTTCTTTACTCATAATCTTCAATCTCCTTATCTTCTTTCTTTTTCTTTCTTCTATGTATTAATGAAGAAATCATATTGGTAACACTTTCAACAACATGTGAACTTATATTAGACATTGTACTAGAAAAACTATCAATTACATTAAATAAACTATTTAAAGAATTTACTTTTTCTTCGACATTATCTAATATTGCATTAGTTCTTTCAACTGTTTGAATTAGTTTAATAACTAATATTATTAGGGCAATTAGTAAAACAGCACCCAATATATATAATAATATCGGTAAAACAGTTCCTAACGTTTCCATATATTTTATTCCTCCTCTTTATCCTCGTACATTGATTCCAATAAATCAAATAAATTATTATCAGTTGCTACATCACTAGTTTCTTCTTCTTTTGTTTCTTCTTTTTCTTCGTCTTTTAATGACTTTTTCCCTACTTTCTTATCAGTACTAGCATCTTTATAATCAACGTTATATTCTAACCCTAAATCATTAAAGTATTCTTCGGCATCACCAACAGTTACTCTATTAACAGCTGGAGAATTAACATTTAAATCATAAAAAGTATCTTCTTCATCGACAACACTATTATCTTTAGTATTTATTTCTTCCTCATTATTTTTTCCTTTTTCTTTATCGTCAAACATAGAAGAAGTTATATCACTGGCTAAATCACCATAGGCTTTCTGTCTTACGCTATCAAAATCAACTTTTCGATTAGATCCTGTCGATAATACTACTGGCTTTTTAGTAACAATTTCTTCTTTTCGATAATTCTTATCTAATATTCCATATATAGGTGAAATGATAGGTGTAGGTCTAAATACTGGTTTTTCTTTTCTTTCTTCCCTAGGCTCATATGGTTGAACAGTATTATCGTTGTAATGATACCTTACTTCTCTTACTTCTTCAACTTTTTTCTCAACAACTTTTTCTTCTTCCGGTTCTTGATATTTTTCAACAAATGGTTCTTCTTTAAAATCGTCTTCTTCAAAAACCATTGGGAACTTAAATTTAGGTTCTTCTTCCTTTGGTTCTTCCTCTACTACCGGCTCGATAACTTCCTCTTTGGGTTCTTCCTCTTCAATAACTTTTTCTTTCTTTATTTCTGGTAAATCTAACTTCTTAGCTACCGTTACTTTTTCTTGTTTTACTACTTTTTTATTACTAGGTTCTTCTACTTCCACATATTCTTCTTCAAAAAAGATGTTTTTTATTTTGTCAAATATACCCATTAAAACACTCTCCTATCTATTGCCAGTTATTATAAATAATTATCATTATTACCATGAGGTCCAAAGTTATCAAATAATGTTTCTTGATAATTTAGTGCATTGTCACCAACAAGAGTTTCAATAACTTTATCATTATATTGAATAGATGACAATATATTACAAGCATTCATAACTGCCTCATTTAATTCGTCTTTATCGACTATTGCTTCGATTTTAGCATAATTAAACATAATTTCTAAGAAATAATTATCGGTATTCTCAGTTATTTCAATATAACCTTTTTTATTATTATAATTTAACTCTTTTGAATAATAATTATTGCTTTTAGTAAAGTCTATATCGACCTTATTATAGTAAGCAATAATATCAACATATAGATAATACTTAGTATTGCCACTTACAAAACTAGCATTATATTCTTTTTTACTAACAAGTCTTAACCCTCTTGGAACATAATATTTATATCCTTCAAAATAAGAATTAGATAAACTCATTTCTTGGGTTAAGGAATCTTTTAGTAGACTATCTATATTATCGTAATTAACTTTTTTTACGGTACATCCAGTCAATAAAACTATGCATAAGAAAAGTATAATTTTTTTCATAACCCACCTACTGTATAATCATTATAACAAATATTTATCTTGTTTAATACAATTTTATCACTTTTTTTATAAATTGGCACTACTTTTTTACGACAATATAATAAATAATATTATTCTTTTTTACAAACTTTTTTTCGTATTCACTCATTATAATATCGTTTCTATCGCTATGATGTAAATCTAAAGAAATATCTATAATTTTATATCCTTTATTGACATAATTAATTATTGAAAACTCAAATAAATTTCTATTATCTGTCTTTTGATGTATCTCTTTAGTATTTTTAAAAATATTCTCATACTTTTCTAGAAATTCCTCACTTGATAGTCTTCTTCGAGCATGTCTTTCTTTTGGCCACGGATCAGAAAAATTAAGATAAATTCTTTCAATTTCATGATTAAAAACATCTTCGATACCCAAAGCATCCATTCTTACAAATCTTAAATTAGGTATAGAATATTCCACTTTACCAATAGCTTTAGCTAAAACACTATCATACTTTTCAATACCAATAAAATTAATATGAGGATAAGTTAAAGCATTCTGAATAATAAAATCCCCTTTACCCATACCCATTTCAATATAAGTAGGATTATTATTACCAAATTCTTCTTGCCATAAACCCTTTTTACTTTTAGGATCAGTTATTAAAATAGGACAATTAGCAAGAATACTCTCTTTATTTTTTACATTTCTAAGTCTCACATAAACCACCATTAATAATTATAACATCTATTTATTTTTATGCATATAATAATACGAAAGCAAAGGAGAATTTAATTATGAATAATCAAAATCCATACGGTTTTTTCCCAGGTAATCAAGGAGGATTTATGCCTAACCCTAATCAACAATGTTCTTGTGCACCTCAAATAAGAAGTATTAATAATCAATTAAATAACTTAGAGCGACAAATAAATAGATTAGAACGTAGAGTTAGACAATTAGAATATAGTGGTAATATGGCAACCCCTTACAGTACTAATACTAACCCTGATTTTTCTAGTTCCTATAACCAAGATAACTATATTATATAAATAGTTCAACCCGAACTATTTTTTTATTGATAATTTTCCCTTAATAAATTTCCACATATCTTTCTCAAATATTTCATTAACAGCATTCGTTTTATAAGTAATAAATAAATATACTAAAGCCCCTATTACACTATAAAGCAATACTATTAAAGCCGATCCTACTCTACTAAGAGGGAAAGGTATAATAATTTTTAATAAAAGAACAGTACCTATCATAACAGCAAGAGCAAAAAAGATTTTTATAAAAGTCTTATAAGACTTAAAGAAATCAATATCATATTTCTTATATAAATAAATAATTACAATAATAATTGATACTAAATTACCTAAAATAGTTGCCGTTATCGCACCATAATATGGAGGTAAACCTAAATAATTAAATAAATAAATTAAAGGAATATCTAATACAGCATTAAGTACTAAACCAACAATTAAATTAATAAATAATACTTTATATTGTTTTAAAGTTAATAGAATAGTAGTACATAAAGATAAAATAACGGTTACTAATGCTACAAAAATAGATAAACTAAATACTTTAGATCCATATTCACTATATCCATAAAAAGCATTCCATACAGGTTTAGCTAATAAGCTAAGTCCTACTACCATAGGTATCGTTATAAATAAAGTAATTTTATAACTTTTATTAATCTTTTCTTTAATAGATTTAAAATCATTTTTTACTAAACTATGAGTAATATTAGGAATTATACTTACTGTAAAACCAGTTCCTACAGCTATAACAATCATATTTAACTTATTACCCCATGTCGAAATAGCACTCATAATAGCTTCAGCAGAGGTTATATCAAAGTGTAATCCATTTACTAAAGTTCTAATTAAAAGGAAAGTATCTACGGAATTATAAAGAGATTTTAAAACATCACCAAAAACAAAAGGAAAAGCATAACAAATTATTTTTATGGCTATTTCTTTATTAGTAACTTTAATTTGTTGTTCTTTAGAAGCATTAATATTAAGTTCCTTACGATGTCTTATAACTTTATTAACTAAATATAAATAACTAGCTATAGCACCAGCAGTCGCCCCAAAAAGAGCAACACCTACAGCAGTAGCAAGACTTAAATCAAATACTTTTAAAGTCAAATAACTACCAATAATTATTATTAATACCCTTACTAATTGTTCTAAAACCTGACTAATAGAAGTAGGTGTTATATATTTATGTCCTTGTAAATATCCTCGATAAACACTTAATATAGGTACTACTAAAATAGAAAAAGAAATAACTCTAATAACAAAAACAATATCACTAGGTGTATTACCACCCTTTATATCACCAATAATTAAACGAGATATTTGAGGTGCGAAAAGAAATAAAACAATAAAACAAATTATACCAATTATACTAAGTAATCTCTTAGCAATTTTAAAAGCTTGTTCTTTTTCTTTATAATAACCTAAAGCATTATATTCACTAATAATCTTACTAACGGCAAGAGGAAACCCAGCTGTAGATAAACTTAAAAATATAGAATAAATATTATAAGCATATCCATACAAAGCTCCACCCTGTTCACCAATAATAGAGTAAAAAGGAATTACATAAATAATTCCTAATATCTTACTTAATACTATTCCCATTGAAGCTACAAAAGCCCCTTGTAAAAAAGAGTTCTTTTTTAATTTCATCTAATCACATCTTTCATATATATAATAACATATTTTTTATATTAATAAACAGAAAAAAGAACAAAATTAGTTATTTATAACATTGTTCTTTTAATTATTCAACATTTGTTCTTATTATATAAGGATTATCTATAGTACCAGTTTGGGTAGAAATTACTTGAACAGTAGATGCAAGATTGATAACTGGGCGAATTCCAAGAATAGTAAGAGGTCCCACAGACCACAACGTTCCACGCGAGCTTAAATAAAAAAATGATAGACCAGTGGAACTGGCAGAAAATGGGCTCATTGTCCAATAGGAACTACCTGCATTCAAATAAATATTATTTTCATAATTAAGTTCTACCGCCTTCCAATATATTCCTCCAGCATAAGCTACCTCGTCTGCTGTTATTAAACCAATTGAATATTCTTCTAAAGCTTTATTCCCTTTTTCATTGTTTACTGTAAATAAATCATTTTTTTGTGGACATGCAAACTGTGGTACGGGTATTTCATTAGTATTAATATATAGTCTTTCATAAGCTCCATATTTGGTTGTTTCATCTCCAAAACCTTTGTCTTCATAACCGCTAGCTAAACTCCTATCATTGCAGAAACCTGCATCAGCTATATATGAAGCATATTGTAATAAATGTTGCCCATACCAACTGTCCAATCTCCCTTTTATGGCTGAATCCACTTTATTCGCATGGGCTTCTTCATAACTTTTTGACCAGACTGACTTTTTGGGGTTAGGTGTACCATACATATACCCAACATAAGCATTATCTTCATCTTTGGGATTAAATTTATATTCTCCTATTTGAGCTTTAGTATCAGTAGCATCAGCTGTTTCTCCCTGATAAATTAATCTTATACTTCCATCTTCATTTATTCTTATTATTCGCCAGTAATATTCAGCAAAATAAACATAATTATTATCTACTGCTCCTCTAAAGTAATATGTTGTCTTATTATCTTCGGTATTGGTACTTGTATAATATAATCCTTTCTCATTACTTTCTTCACTTGTTTTAGAAAAATCTACATTTGTATCTGCTTGTTCCTCGTTATCTGCTAATATTTTATCGGATAGTTTTACTAATTTCTCAGGAATTATTACTTGTCCTAAATCTTGGACATAAGTTATATCTACTTGTAAATTACTTTCTTTTATACTTGGATCCTCTGTTATTTCTTCATTATAACTTATGGT
>CANQYA010000027.1 GCA_947627965.1 uncultured Bacilli bacterium | reverse complement strand
TTGGTCTCTCGAGGAAGAAAGATCCTATGAAGGAGAAATACCAAATCGTGAGGTTTGGGCATGATTTATTTATAAATTATTTTGTTCTAAAGATGTTATAATGGTTATACAATTAAAGGAGTAAATATGAAGTGTGAAAGATGTGGCTCACCGATAAAAAAAGGTGAATTATATTGTCAAAAATGTGGTGCTAAAATAAAAGACGAATTAAACGATACTATTAATGTTTCTATTTTGAAAGGGAATAGTAACGATAATGACGATCCTTTTTATAATAAAAATTTAGAAACTAATAATTCTCTTAATATCTTTTTAGTAATATTAGTAGTTGTTTTACTTATTGCTTTAGGATTATTATTACTTTACTTTTATAAGAATAATAATCTAGCTACAACTAAAGAAAAAGAAGAAGTAATAAAAGATATTTATTATGACGAATATCATTTAGCGTTAGATAATAATATCTCTATTTTATATAGTAATGATAAGTTATTATTAAAGAGTGATAATTACGAACTTAGTATTTATACAATTAGTGATAAATATAACGATATAGTACGTAATCTCGATGAAATAAAATTAAAATGGGAAGAATTAGGTCTTAATATCGTTAGTAGTGAAGAACTTAAAAATAATTTATATGAAGTAATTTGTACTTATCAAAACCATGAACATATTTTTTATATAAAGAATATGGACAAGACTTTAATTATTGAAATTGTAACTGATAATATGGATACTTATATTAATAATAAAGATAAAATATTAAATATAATAAATAATATTGAGAAAAATAATAATAAAACTATTACTAATGATTTTGTTTATCCTGAATTTAATTTAAAACCAATAGGAAGTCAGCAGCAATATTGATTTTTTCTTTCAAAAATAGGAGGCTATAATGAAAATTGCTATTTTAGGTACAGGTGCATATGGTATTGCTTTAGCACTTATGTTTAATAAAAATGTTAATAATATTGTAATGTGGACTAAGTTTAATGAAGAAAAAGAATATTTGGAAAATAATAGAGGTAATCCTAAAGCTTTACCTAATGTTTTTATTCCTGATAATATTAAAATAACTACTGATTTTGATATGGCAATTAATAATGCTAAATTGATAGTTATTGCTGTTCCTAGTGCTTATGTTCACGATATGGGAATAATGCTTAAAGATAAATTACAAAGTAATCAACATATTTGTATTGCTTCTAAGGGTATAGAAAGAGATACATGTAGTTTTGTTCACGATATTTTGTTAAGAAGTGTTACGACTTCAAATCTTGCTGTTATTTCGGGTCCTTCTTTTGCTATTGATATTGCTAAAGGAGATCCAGTAGGATTAAGTCTTGCTACTAAGAATACGGAAACAGAGAAATTATTAAAAGAAACATTGCAAAATGATTCTTTAAAATTAAGAACAACTGACGATATTATTGGTATCGAAATATGTGGATCAATAAAAAACGTTATAGCTATAGCGTCAGGTATGATAAGTGGTATGGATTATTCTTTATCGACACAAGCTATGTTTATAACAGAGGCACTACACGATATTAAAAGTCTTATCGATTCTTTAGGAGGCAATAAAAAAACTATTTTATCTTTTGCAGGAGTAGGAGACTTATTACTTACTGCTACTAGTTGTCAAAGTAGAAATTTTAAATTAGGTTACTTAATAGGAAGTAATGCTAGTGAAGAAGAAATTAATAATTATATAACAAATACAACTATAGAAGGACTATATACTTTAAAATCAATATATAAATTAATTGGTAGTAAGAAAGTAGACATGCCTATTATCGATTTAATTTATGATATTATTTATAATGGTAAAGATGCTAAAGAATTAATTACTTTTTTAATAAATAAATAGTATATTTATTCAATATTTTTCCATACTAATAATGGAGGAATATTATGGAAAGCGGAGAATTACTAGAATACATTTATAAAGCAGTTGATATGGGTAGTCATAGTTGTATGAAACTACTAGAAGATTTAAGAGGAAAAGATAATAAAATAATTGACGCTATCGAAGATATAAAGAAAGAGTATTTATCTTTTCAAATAAAAGTTAAAGAGTTAACCGAAAAATATAAAGTTAATTTAAAAAGTGTCGGTGTGATGGCTAAAATGGGTTCTTCTATGGAAATGAAAATGGAAGTTATGAAAGACAATAGCGACAGTAAAATTGCTGATATGTTAATAAGAGGTAATACGATGGGAATTATCGAAATAGAAAAAAATATTCATAAATTAGCTGATAAATCGCAAAGTGATGTAGTAGAACTAGCTCAAGAATTAATTAAATTTCAAAATGCTAGTATAAAAAAACTAAAAAAATATTTATAATTATTTCAAAAAAATTTCACATAATCTTTCTTTTTTATTCACATTGCTTTTATATAATGAAAATGTAGAGGGAAGGTGATAAAGAAAAAGAAAGAAAAAGAACGAAAATGAAATTAAGCGATTCACTACACTCCTTATTTCTTAAAAATAATAATTTAAGAAAATGCCTATATTGGCGAATTTTAATTCGCATATGAGTTCAATTACATTTTGCTTACTATTTAATAAATTTTAATAACCAAGAGACTAAAAGGTCTCTTTTTTGTTCATATTAAAAAGGGTGAAATAATGAAAATATTAATAACAGGTGCTAGTAGTGGGATAGCATACTTACTAGGAATAACTTTAGCTTCACGAGGACATTTTGTCTATATGACTACTCATACCGATAAGGAAAAAGATAAATTGAAAGAAAAAGTAGCTACTTTAGGATTAAAAATAATTATTTTTAAACTAGATGTTACCGATATAGAGGATTGTAAAATATTAGATAAATTAGATATTGATGTTCTAATAAATAATGCCTCAATTGGAGTAGGTGGATCTATTTTAGATTTACCTATGGATAAAGTAAGATATAATTTTGAAGTAAATTATTTTGCTATGTATGACTTAGTTAAAAGAGTAAGTAACAATATGCTTAAAACTAAAAAAAGAGGTAAAATAATAATTATGTCGTCACAAGCAGGGATTATTCCTATACCATTTTTAGGAAGTTACTGTTCTACTAAGTCAGCTATAAGTACTATGGCAACTTCATTAAGAAGGGAATTAAAATTAATAAAAGCTAAAATCGATATTATTTTAATTGAACCAGGTGCTTATAAGACAGGATTTAATCAATTTATGATTGACGATATAGATAGAAATACTACTAAAGGATCTATCTTTTATAATAATAAATATAAAATTCATAATAAACTTAGTCAATTATTTAATTTAATAGAAAAGAAAAAAGTTAATTCTATAGTCGAAAAAATAATTATAGCAGTAGAAAAAGATAAACCTAAAAAAGTTTATCGGGCTCCATTACTACAAAAAATATTTACAAAAATTTATTTAATCTTTATAAAATGATATTTTAAATAATTAGTAGAAGTGATATACTTATTACAATAGAGGTGTCATTTATGAAGAAAAAAAAGAAATTAAAGAAAATATGGATTATTATTTTAGTAGTATTAGTTTTATTATTAATATATCCGACTTATTTATCATGTAGGATTGTAGCTAAAGATTATAAAGCATCATCAATTTATAATATCGTTACTAAAGGAATTAAAGACGAAGTTATAGCTAATGAATATAGTAAAACTGTAGAAGTTGCTGTTAATAGTAAAGATTTCGTTAAGGATAATCTAGATAGTTATTTTAAAATTAATTATGTAGATAAAGATAGTTTTATTGATAGAATTAATAAATTATTAAAAATAGGATATAGTGTTGACGACATTAATTTAATTAATGAAAAATTAAGTGATGAAATGGTAACTTCTTTATATAGTCATGATTTTATTAGTGATATTTCTAGTTATATGGCATTTGATTTCTTTAAAAGTGATAATTTGTATCGTTATATTGATTATTTCTATGACGATTATAAAGATGCTGTTGTTAAAGTAAACATAGGACTAGATAAACCTTTATATGAAGATGTTAATGTTATTGATACTTTTAGTGAAACGGTTTTAGCTAATAAGTATAATAAATTAAGTGAAAATTTTGAGCCTAAAAATTTAACTGCTATTAATAGTGAGTTTACTAAAGGTACGGCAACTCAATATTTATCAAAAGTAGCTAATGATGCTTTTCTTGAATTATGTCAATCGGCTTTAAATGATAATATGCATATTTTAGCTAATTCAGCTTACCGTAGCTATAGTGATCAACAAATAGTATATGATACGTACTTAAATTTATATGGTCAAAATTATGTTGATAATTATGTAGCAGTGCCAGGGTATTCAGAACATCAAACTGGTTTAGCTTTGGATGTAGCATCACGTGATTATAATACTTTTAAAGCGTCTCCTGAATATAAGTGGATGTTGGAGAATGCTTATAAATATGGATTTATTCTAAGATATCAAGAAGAAAAACAAGATATAACTGGTTATAAGTATGAAGCATGGCATTATCGTTATGTAGGAAAAGAAATAGCTAAATATATAAAGGAAAATAATATTACTTATGACGAATATTATGTTATGTTTTTAGATAAGTAAAAAACATATTAGTTTAAATATTATGTTTCAGGAATTAATAATACTTGCCCAACAGTTAAAATGTTGCTGGTCAAATTATTAATTCTTTTTATTCCGTCGACAGTGGTATTAAAACTTCTTGCTATTGAGTATAAAGTGTCGCCTCTAGTAACGGTATAAGTTATATAATTAGAAGTGTCATTATTAGGTATTTTTAATATTTGACCGATAGTTAAAATATTGCTAGTTAGGTTATTAAGTCTTTTAATTTCGTCTACAGTTGTATTATAGGCTCTTGCTATCGAGTATAAAGTATCGCCTCTAGTAACGGTATAAGTTATATAATTAGAAGTGTCATTATTAGGTATTTTTAATACTTGCCCAATAGTTAAAATATTACTAGTTAAGTTATTAAGTCTTTTAATTTCGTCAACGGTAGTATTAAAACTTCTTGCTATTGAATATAAAGTATCACCTCTAGTAACAGTATAAGTTATGTAATTATTCCCATTATTATTAGTTACACAATCATTTAAGTTACCGTATAAATAATTAATAGTATTCCAAGTATTACTATTAACAATGCCATTACTAGTTAAATTATTATTTAATTGTAGTCTTTTAACAGCATTTTCTGTTTCTAAATCAAAGCTAGAATTAATAGTACCCGTATAATATAAAAGCGTTTTTAATTTAATTTGTAAATCTTTAACTTCTTCTCCTGTACTACCATAACTTAAAGTAGGGTATAAACTAATAGGAGCAATTTTAGGAGAAGTTAATTCATATAATAAATTCCATGTTTCATTATCGACTATTCCTGTTACAGCTAGACCATATTGTTCTTGAAAAGCTTTAACTCCAACCATTGTCGACATACCAAATGAACCAGTAATAACTGGGTTATAGTAACCTAATATTTTTAATTTTTCTTGTAATATTTTAACATTATCACCCGTCGAACCTAATTCTAAATTTTCAAACATTTTATCACCTAATGAATTATATTCATTTTTATTAAAGATATTATATATAATATAAAGAGGTGTAATATGAACGAAGGATATTTAAAAGTAAATGTTTATAGTGATAATATTGCTAATCCAGTTAGGAATGCTAATGTTACTATTTTAAAAAATAATAATGTAATTTATCAAACTAAAACTAATGAAAATGGAGAGACGGAATTAATTACTTTAAATACAGTTAATAAAGATTATACTTTAGAGGAACAATACGAAGTTAGACCTTATGAAACTTATGATGTTAGGGTCGAGGCTTTAGGACTTAATCCAATTAATATAATGGGGGTTCAAATCTTTGATGGGGTTACTTCTATTCAAAATATTTATATGAGTTCAATTGATAATAGCAATACAGTTGATAATTATACTGTAACACCTAATACTTTATGGGGAGATTATCCTGCTAATATTTTTGACCAAGGAGAAGAACCTTTAATCGCTCCAATTGTCTTAAAGGAAATATTAATACCTGAAAATATTATTGTCCATGATGGTGTACCTAGTAACTCTAATGCTCCTAATTATACGGTACCTTTTGTTGATTATATTAAGAATGTTGCATCTAGTGAAATTTATAGTACGTGGCCACAAGAGACAATTAAAGCGAATGTATTAGCTATTATTTCTTTTACATTAAATAGAATTTATACAGAATGGTATCCAAGTAGGGGATATAATTTTACCATAACATCGACGACTAGTTATGACCAAAAATATACAAGAAATGGAACTATTTTTGAACCAATATCTAAAGTAGTAGACGAGATATTTAATAATTACATTAGAAGTGGTATTCGGCTAGAACCTTTACTTGCTCATTATAAAAGCGATACAACGGAAAAAGGGTATTTAAGTCAGTGGGGTTCAAAAGAATTAGGTGATGAAGGCTTTAGTGCTTTAGAAATATTGAGATATTATTATGGGGAAAATATTAATATTTATGAAGCTATGGTAACAGGAAATTATCCATATTCGTTTACTTCTACTTTACAAGAAGGGAATTGTAGTATTGATGTATATCTATTACAAAATGCTTTAAATTATATAAGAGGAAGTTATCCCGGTATCCCTGCTATACCTAATCCAAGTGGGTTATTTGATACTGCTACTAAGGAAGCTGTAAGTGTTTTTCAAAGAGTTTTTTCTTTAGACGAAATAGGGAAAGTAAATTATCAAACATGGTATAAAATATCTTATATTTTAACTGCTGTAAAAGATTTAACAGAAAGTGTTTATTCATAAATGAGTTATTAATTATTTTATTTTGAAAAAGCATCTAACTTCAACAATCGTCGAGGTTAGATGCAATTTATTTAGGGATGCATTTACTTTTTTTATAAAATGGATATAAATCATTAAAAGTGAATAAAAATGCACAATATTTCGTAATTATTGTGCATTTTTCTATTTTTTTTAGACATAATTTGCACAATCAAAGTGCATTTTTGTAAAACAAAACGAAAATAATAAATTGTTGTTATTTAATTGTACTCATAGCCTATATATAATCAAATGTTTCTATTTTAGGCAAGATTTTTTGCTTTATACAATGTCTTTATCTACAAATACATCATATATTTCTTTGTATTTATAACCAAGTTTAGCATGAGATGCATCAGTTACTAAAATTCCCATATTTACTAATTGATCTATTAATATAGAAACAGTATTTCTAGAAACGCCAGTTTCTTCTTCGATTTCTTTTTTAGTAAAGACAATTTGATGCATCATTGCTGGCATAATCCTGTATATAGCATTGCTATTTAATACTTTAATTTTTTCCATATCTTGTTTATAAATTCTCTTAATTCTATTAATTTTAATAATATAATTATTACATTGTTCAATAATACATTGTAAAAAGAATTTTATAAAACCTAACATATTTCCTTTTCTACTTTCGTTTAAAAATTTATGGTAACTTGGTTTATATAACTCAATTACTTCTGATAAAAATAGGATAGGGTCATCGTTAGTTAGCATAGCTAATTGAACAGGGATTAAAGCTCTACCTAATCGACCGTTTCCGTCTCTATAAGCATGTATTGTTTCAAATTGTGAATGTGAAATAGCCAAATTTATAAAAATTGGATCAATATAAGCATCATTCATATATTTGAATAAATTGTCTAATAATATTGGAACATCTTCAGGAATGGGAGGTACAAAAATAGCTTCCTCAATAGTACATCCTTTTGGTCCAATCCAATTTTGAATATTCCTAATATGACCAGGATCATTTTTTCTTCCTCTAACACTATTTAATAATATTTTATGAATTTTATTAACAAATATTAAATTAATTTCATTAGATTTTTTCATGTATTCTTTAGAATATTCAATTACTTTTTTTAAGTTTTGAATTTCTAAATTATCATCGTTTTTTGGCATATATTTTAAATAATATAATTCGTCTTCTGAAATTTGCGTTCCTTCTATCTGTGTCGATTTTAAACTTTCACTTAGAATGATTGAATCTAAAAAATATTTTGAATCAAATTCCATATTTTTTAAAGAGGACTTATATTCTCCATACTTAGCATTTGCTTCAGAAATTAATTTTAATAATTCTTTGTCTATTGCATATTCAATTGGTAGATGTTTTACTTTCATTGCTTCCATTTGTATCACCCACAATAAATATTAGCATATAAAGTATAGAAAGTAAATAAAAATGCACAATATTTGCCAAATATTGTGCATTTTTCTGTTTTTCCGACATAATTTGCACAATCAAAGTGCATTTTTATAAAATTAAAAGGAATAATAATTTGTTTTTCTAAGCTTTTTCATATAGTTTCATAATTATTTCTAATCAAAAAGAATTTTTGCAATTAAAGTCCAAAAAAGTTTGAATAAATTTCCCAATAGTTTTTTAAAGGAAGTTATTTTTAGTTATATAATAATTGGTATAATCATTAACTACATAATCTAATATTAAATTTGTTAAAATATGATACAATGGAATAGAAGGTAGGTGTTGTAATGGATTTATATAACTTAAATGTAAATACTAGTAACTTTGGAGGGTATTTCAGTAGTGAACAAATAGATATGTTATCAATTATACAATGCCAAACTTGTGAAGAAATAATTTCTTTTATATATCAATGTAAACAATTAGATGGACTATTTTCAAAAGAAGATTTTCAAAATTTTACTACTCAAAATTTAGAACAGTTAAAAAAAAACGTATTTAAAGCATATCAAGATACGTTAGTACCACATAACAGTAATAAACAAACCATAATGAATAACACATTATATCATTTAGGTATCAAACAGGAAGATGTTGCGGTCATTAAAAAAATTTATACTGATAAAAATATTGAAACAATAACATATATTAAAGAATATATAAAAAATAGATACCCAAATAATTATGAAGAAATTTTTAAACAGGCTCACAGATTTGTCTCAACTGAACGAGATCAAAATAAAATGCCTAATTTATACGATGAATTTATCTTACTTAACGAAGAATTGGCATTATTTAATACTTTATTAGTCGGATCGGGAAAACCGGAAGTTGTTATAAATGAATTTTTTGACGAAGATAATCAAGAACGATTTGATTTCTATTTTGCTAAAAATGATTTAGATTTTGCATTAAGAAACAATAAACATATACGATTTCATTCGCTTTTAACCAAAGGATCAGCTGAAAGTTTATTTACAGGAAAATCAAGAGGGGAAATTTTAAAAATACTAAATTCTTATGTTAAAACTACTATAGATTTTGTAAATGAATATAATGCAACACATAAGTTAGTAGATGGGACGCCGGTTATTAATGCTATTGATTTATTTAACGAAATTGTAAGTTTTGATAAAAATAGTCAAGGACAATATGAAAATATATGGGAAAGTCGTTATGGTATAACAGTTCAAGATTTATGTAATATATTTGAATATGCTAAAACTAATAAACCTCAAGGTGTGAGTTATTTATATAATGAGCCATTTTTAGAGGATCCCGAAAGAAGAAAAAAGGTTTTTGAAGTATTACAATCAATAAATTCTACTTCAAATGGTCTAATTGATACTTTAGGTTCGCAAATGCATATAACTTTTAGAACTAGTGATGAACAAATACAAGAATGTTTTAAAGATTTTAAATTATTACAAGATAAACAAAACATCAATATTCAAATAACTGAATTTGATTTATCTTTAAGTGAAAGTGAAACTTTAAAAACAATTGGGGATAACCCGCAAATTTCTTACGAAGAAGTATATTTTATGAAGAGAGAAAGAATAGATAGTATATCAACTATCATAAATAATTCAGGGGTAAGATTAAATGGAATATCATATTGGTCTTTGACTGATAATGTGGATTGTAATTTAGAAAGAGTAAGGACTAAACTTTTGGATAAAGGTACTATAA
>CANQYA010000026.1 GCA_947627965.1 uncultured Bacilli bacterium | reverse complement strand
CTGTTATTTCAGGAATTATGACTTCTATATCTTTATATGAATTGATACCAGCTTCATTAAAATACAAAGATATTAAAAAAAGTATTATCTTTTTTATGGTAGGGGTTATGTTTATGAGTATTTGTCATTTTTTAACTTAGGGATTGTATACTTAGTTAGAATAAAGTTTTAAAAAAATAAAAAGAAGATTTTAAGAATTATACTCAAAATCTTCTTTTTTTCATATGGAAATACTTTTATTCTATAATTATCGTTCGTGTCATTGTACCAATTTCTTTTTCTTCGACCATTACTGTATAAGTAATAGTAAATGTTTCTTTAGCTGTCGTATCGACACTAGCCATAACTTCATTTTTAGTATTTTTAATTGATATTGTTACTGTAAAGTTAGTTATTTCTTCGCCGTCAGCATATACTTTTAAATCGCTTTTAGAAGGTTTTAAATCCCAACTTTCTAAATTATCTCCAACTTTATATCGGTTTTCAGCAGGTACCAATAATTCAGAAGAATAGCTAACTTCATCAACTAATTTATATGTAGCACCAGGACTATCGGAAGAATTATATTTTTCATAAGTAGTAACAACTTTATAAGTACCAAATGGATCTTCAATATCAGAAATTTCATAGAAGTTATCTGTTGTAAATCCTAGAAGCTCATTATCTTTATACACATTATAACCAAAGTCACCGTAACTACTTTGTTCGTTTTGCAGTTTTTTAGCTTCATCCCATGATAGGTTAACAGTTAAAGTACTTGGATTATATGTAACTTTTAGATTAGTAACATTTTTAAGTTTAGTAAATTTAGTTGATACTTCGGTAGGTTCAGTTCCTGCTTTAAAGTATTCGTAAGTAATCATATCTTGTGGTGTATCAGGACCTGGTAGCGAAATAGGGTAAGTACCTAATTCGACAGCTGAATAAACAACACTGCTAGGAACTTTAAAATCTTGACCGTTTTTATTGAATACAGCATTACCAGCAGCATTAAATATTCTAGCACGTTCCGTTGTAGCCGACTCAGGAGTTAAGTGACCATCTTTAAAGTCGTCGTAACCAACCCACATACCGATTGAGTATTCAGGATCGTATCCTATAATCCATGCATCGTTTACTGAATCGAATGGAGCTCCAGCACTTACTAATAAGCTTTCAGGGAAGTTAGTAGTACCTGTTTTAGCAGCGACATTGACACCACTAACTTTAGCCGCACCACTGGCACCTTCATTAACGGCTGATTTTAAGCAATCAGTAATCATGAAAGCTGTAGAATCACTCATTACTTTATTACCTTCAGGTTTAAATTCATATTCTGTACCTGTATTTCTAAAGACAACTTTACTAACGAAATAAGGTTTATAATAAGTTCCACCGTTAGCAAATGCCGCATAAGCAGCTGCCATCTCTAATGGGTTAGAACCATTAAATGAACCGATAGAGTGGGCTTCGTGAAGTTTACCACCCTCGATTTCAGGTGTTATTCCTAAAGAAGTAACAAACTTAATAACATCGACATTATTTTTAGCTAAAGCTTGGAAAGCTTGTAGGGCAGGTACGTTTCGCGAGAATGCTAAGGCACGTCTCGTCGTTAACCAACCCATATATTGACGGTCAGAGTTATTCATAGGTTGACCAGATGAGTAATAATACTCTTTATCTTCCCACATCGTATAAGTTGACCAGTTAAGGAATTCCATACCAGGAGCATAGTCAAATATTGGCTTAGCAGTAGAACCAATTTGTCTTTTCATTTCAATAGCTCTATTGCTGATACGTTGTCCTTTATTTCTTCCTCCAACTATAGCTACAACTTTACCAGTATCGACGTCGATTGCCGCAATAGCTGTTTGCATTTTATCGTCACGCCAATTATAACTTTTACCATAAACAATATCGTCTAAACCTTTTTGTTTATTAGCGTCCATATTAGTATAAATAATCATTGGTGTATTATAAGCATTAACATTAAATTTATTTTCTATTTCTGATACTGCCGCATCAATATACCATTGATATTGATAATTAGAAGCACTTTTACCAACTAGTAAGGATTCAACTGGTATACTATTAGCCATATCACGTTCATTTTCAGTAATATATCCATGTAAAACCATAAGGTTTAATACTTGTGAACGCCTTGCTGTAGCGTTTTCGGGGTTAAGATAAGGATTAAGAGTATAAGGAGATTTATAAAGTCCTGCTAAAAGGGAAGCTTCAGCTAAGTTTAAATCTCTTGCTGTTTTTCCAAAATATGTCTGTGAAGCTTGCTCTAGACCATGAGCAACGTCTCCCATATAGTTATTATTGACATAAAATTCGATAATTTCTTGTTTACTATAATTCTTTTCAAGTTTAAAGACAGCCATATAAATATCCGTAAATTTACGAATGATACCAGGTAACCCTTTAGTGATATTAGCATCAGTAAAATTAGTTTTAATAACTTGCATTGAAATAGTCGAAGCTCCACCAGCATCTTGACCAGCAGCTTGACCTAGAGAAGCTTTTAAAAATCTTGCCGCATCAAATCCATTGTGTTGAAAAAATCTTGAGTCCTCTGTAGCAATCAAAGCATCGATAAATGATTGACTAATTTGATCATAGGTAATATTTTCTCTTTTTTCGGCACCAAGTTCTCCTACTAATTTGTTATTTATATCATAAACTAAAGTAGTCTCAGAACGTTCAAGACGTGTTACATCGAATTCAGGTGCCTGTTTAATTACATATAATAGGAACGATCCTACCGCAATACTACCACCGATACAACATAATAGAATAATAACCAAAAAGATATTGACAACTATTAGTAATTTTTTCTTTCTTTTAATGATATGAATTAAATGAGACATCAAAAGAATTAAAATAATACCAATTACTAAAATAGCTGTAAATAACTTTCCTATCGTAAAATACGCTACTACGATACCTATTAAAGCTATAATTAGTATTACTAAAAGACTAGGATCTTTCTTTAATTCTTTAATAAAATTATTTTGTTTTTTTCTTTCTTTCTTTTCTTTACTATTGTTAGAATTAGTTTTTTTATGATAGGTAACCCCATTATTCTTTTTATTCTTTTTCATAACAACCTCCAATTTGATCAATTATTTTTAAATAATCTATTCTAGGTATATATTTTTCTTCTAATAAATAAGCTTTTTCCATAAAATATTCAACTGGTATTGATTTCCTCATATTATTTTTGATAAAGCTTAGTAAATCTTTAGCAAATAATAAGTAAGTTTTATGTAATTTATTAAATCTTACTATAATAAATGCTATACCTTTGTTTTCATAAATATTCTTTATATGTACTATTTGGTGTTTATGAATATTACTTAAAGGAAAAGAAGTAGCACTATTGGTTTCCTTAGCTTCAAAATCAATATATAAACCCTTATATAAACCATTGTAATCAGTAGTTGAAGGTTCTTTAAAATAAGCTTCTTTTATAATTGCTTTTCTCTTTGAATAAGTAACTTTTGTAACTTGTATAGGTGTAGGTTTTTTATAAATAAAAGCTATTCCTTTTTCTAAATAATATTGATTAGTAATATTTATATCTTCTTCTAAATCCATACCTCTATTATCATAGGAAATAGTCTTAGTTGTATTTAATTTTATTCCACTAGGGTATTTCATAAAACCACCTATACTAAATTATACTATATATTACAATTTTTTTCCATACATTTATTTATATTACTAAATTGTTATATTTTAACTAGTTTTGTCGAATTTAAGACAAATGCTAATTTAAGTTGTAATATAATTAAAGGAGGGACTATGATAAGAGAAAATGTAATTGATGCTTTAAATAGACTAAGTGAGAATGTAATGATATCTAAATTAGTTTATCGAAGTAGAATTCGTAGAAGAAATTAAGGGTGTATTTATTGACAAAGTATACAAATTTTGTGATAATATAAACATAAGGGATTGGTGATAATATGTACCAAAATAAAATAACTCTAACACCACAGGATATTTTAGAGAAAGAATTTAAAATTGATACAAGAGGGTACCGTTTAAAAGAAGTTGATCAATTTCTTGATATTGTTATTAGCGATTATCAGCAGTTTATTAATCTTTTAAAAGAAAATGATAAAGAAAAAGAAGAATTGCTTGAGGAAATAATGAATTTGAAGCAAGAAAATAGAAATTTAAAGATGAGTATCGAAATTGCTAAGAGTGGTGATCCTAAAGAAGTTACCAATATTGATATTATGAAACGTTTATCACAACTTGAAAAAATTGTATATGGTAAAGATGATGAAGATAATAAAGAATAATACTTTGACAAACGCTATATAGAAATATGTAGAGGAAAGTCCATGCTCGCAAGAACTGTGATGTTCTTAGTGATCGTGCTAAGGGAAAAAATAACCTTAGGTAGAGAAATCTAACGGAAACGAAATAATCTAAGTCTATAGATATGATTATAGTAGTTATAAAGGACCAAAGTGACGAATAGGCTAGAAATGGCTAAAGTGGAACGTGGCAACCCCCGCGAGCGAGAAACCCAAATTTGGTAGGGGAGCTTTAACAAAGGAAACAAACGGCGTTAAGGACCAGTAATGGTAGATAAATGTTTGTCGCCTAGCAATAGGAACAGAACATGGCTTATAAAGTATTATTTTTTTATATTAGGTATATAAGAAATAGAACAAAAACTAATTAAAATAATCAAAAAATAAGGGTGATTGTGATATGTAAGATGGGTTTAGAAGAAAAATAATGAACCCATGAAAAAGAAATATCAGATGGCATGATTATTTTATAGATCGTTTTGTTCGTTAAGAGGTGTTATCTTGAAAGAATTAGGCGAGTTTTTAAAAGAACATAGAGAATCTAACGGCATAGGGCTAGAAGAAGCATCCCAAGACTTAAATATCGATTTAGACGATTTAGAAAATATCGAAGAAGGAAATATTAGAGCCTTTAAAGATGTCTTAGGATTAAAAACGAAAATAAAAGCCTATGCTAAATACTTAGGTCTAGATCCTGAAAAAGTTACGGATGAGTTTAATGATTTTATGTTTGAACATACTTCTAAAATATCTCTTAGTGATATTTTAGAAGCAGAAAAGAAAATGAATGAGACAAATAATAAAAAAATTAAATCTCCTTATACCATTATTAGAAAGAAAAAAGTAAATAAAAAGAAAGTTTTAATAGTTATATTAAGTATTTTAATTTTACTGTTACTATTAATTTTACTTCTTAAATTATTACAACCTAAGAAACCAGTAATAAATAAAGAATTAGTAAATCGAGGTGTATTATATGAATATTCCAACCAAATTAACTATATCTAGGATAATTATATCTATTATTATTATAATTATTTTGTTATTTCCTTTTTATGCGATAAATATTAATTTTCCACAGTATAGTGTCAATGGTGTTTTAATTGATTTAAGATATATAATTGCAGGTGTTTTATTTATAATTGGAAGTTTAACTGATTTCTTAGATGGTTATATTGCAAGAAAATATGGACTTATTACTAATACTGGTAAGATGCTTGACGCTATTGCTGATAAAGTATTAGTTAATAGTGTTTTGATTATTTTATCAGCTAATGGGTTTATTCATGCGATTGTACCAGTCGTAATTGTTTTAAGAGATATAGTAGTAAATGCTATAAAAATGGAAGCAGCAAGTAGAGGTAAGGTAGTAGCAGCGATATCTTCAGGAAAATTAAAAACAGCTAGTTTAATGGTCGGAGTATCACTTACATTCTTTTATAACTTACCATTTGAATTAATTAATTTAAGAGTAAGCGATTTCTTATTATATTTTGCTACTATTATGTCAATTATATCGATGATAGAATATTACAATTTAAACAAAAAGTTAATTTTTGATAAAAAAGAAGATTAGAAAATACGATTTTCCCTTAGGCGAAAATCGTATTTTTGTGTGTCAAAATAATAGTAATTTTTAAAATCGAACAACTGTTTAAAAAACACTTGCATTTATGAAAAAAATAATGTATGATTAATGTGTAATGAATTTTGGGAGGTAATATAAAATGAATAAAATTGCAGATAATAAGGATAAAACCTTAGAACAAGTATTAAGTGATATTGAAAAACAATTCGGTAAAGGATCTATTATGAAACTTGGTGACAGTAAACATATGGAAATAGATGTTTGTCCTAGTGGATCTTTAGCTTTGGATTTAGCTTTGGGAGTTGGTGGTTTCCCTAAGGGAAGGATAATTGAAATATTTGGACCAGAGTCAAGTGGTAAAACTACTTTTGCTTTACATGCGATAGCTGAAGTTCAAAAACGTGGAGGTAGAGCAGCTTTTATCGATGCTGAACATGCACTTGATCCAACTTATGCTAAAAATTTAGGTGTCGATATAAACGAATTACTTTTATCACAACCTGATACTGGCGAACAAGCTCTTGAAATATGTGAGGCTTTAGTTCGTAGTGAAGCAGTAAGCATCATTGTTATTGATTCAGTTGCTGCTTTAGTACCACAGGCTGAAATAGATGGCGATATGGGGGACTCACATGTTGGTCTTCAAGCAAGATTGATGTCTCAAGCTTTAAGAAAATTGTCAGGAACAATTAATAAAACTAAAACTATAGCAATCTTTATCAATCAATTAAGAGAAAAAGTAGGCGTTATGTTTGGAAATCCTGAGACAACAACTGGTGGTAGAGCTTTAAAATTCTATTCGACTATAAGATTAGAAGTACGTCGTAGCGAACAAATTAAAGTTGGTGAAAATGTTATAGGTAGTAAGACAACCGTTAAAGTTGTTAAAAATAAGGTAGCACCACCATTCAAGACAGCAACAGTAGATATTATGTATGGTGAAGGTGTCAGCAAAGAAGGAGATATTATCGAATTAGCATGCAATGCTAATATCATTGAAAAAAGTGGAGCATGGTTCGCATATAACGGAGAAAAATTAGGACAAGGTAAAGAAAACGTTAAAATGTTATTGAAAGAAAAGAAAGAACTATGTGACGAATTAGAAAATAAAATAAGAGAATACTACGGTATTACTATTAAAGAGAATGCATAGTATTCTTTTTTTCTTGACTATTTGTCGAATAAAAACTACAATATAAATAGGTGTTAAAAGTATTTAATAAATTTAACATATATAGAAATGGAGGTAAAAATATGGACATATTATTCTCCATTTTGCTAGTCGTAATTGGATTATCATTAGGTGCTGGCGGAACTTTTTTGGTTAATAATTTAAAAGAAAAAAGTTCTAGTAAAAAAGCAGAAGAAATAATTGAAAAAGCTAAAAAAGAAGCTGAAAAAGCTAAAAGAGATTCTCTATTAGAAACAAAAGAAGAAATGCACAAATTAAAAATGGAAGCTGATAGAGAAATAAAAGAGAGAAAAAGTGAATTAAAAATTTCTGAGGATCGTCTTATTCAACGTGAAAATAATATGGATAAGAGAGAAGAACTATATCAAAAACGTGATGTAGCTTTAGACGAAAGAGAAAGTAGTTTATTATTGAAACAAGAGGAGATCCAAAACGAACGTGCAAAAGTGGAAGATTTGAAACAGGAGCAACTAGAAACACTAAGTAAAATATCAGGATTGAGTAAAGAAAAAGCTCATGAATTGATGATGAAAAAAGTAGAAGAACAAATGTCAAAAGAGATAGCTGTATACATAAAAGAAAGAGAAAACGAAGCTAAACTCGAAGCTGATAAAAAAGCTAAAAATTTAATTGTTTTATCTATGCAAAGATATGCATCAGATTTAGCAAATGAACAAACAGTTACAGTAGTAACATTGCCAAATGATGAAATGAAAGGGCGAATTATTGGACGTGAAGGAAGAAACATAAGAACAATTGAAGCCATTACAGGAGTTGATTTGATAATAGACGATACTCCCGAGGCAGTTGTTTTATCAAGTTTCGATCCATTACGTAGAGAAATGGCTAAAGTAACCCTAGAAACTTTATTAAAAGATGGACGTATTCATCCGACAAGGATTGAAGAAATATACGATAAAGTAAGTAAGGAAATGAAAGCTAAAATTATTGAATATGGTAATGATGCTTTATTTGAATTAGGAATTACGAAAGTAGATCCAGCTTTAATAGAAATAATTGGAAAATTATACTTTAGGACAAGTTATGGTCAAAATGCCTTAGAACATTCTAAGCAGGTAGCACATTTATCAGGATTAATAGCAGGTGAATTAGGAGAAAATGTAAGCCTTGCTAAAAGAGCAGGTCTATTACATGACATAGGAAAAGCTATTGACCATGAAGTAGAAGGAAGCCATGTCGATATAGGTGTTGATTTAGCTAAGAAGTATAATGAAAATGAAGTAGTTATTAATTCTATCGCATCACATCATGGCGACGCTGAAGCAACATCAATTATATCAGTAATTGTTGCCATAGCTGACAGTTTATCAGCATCACGTCCTGGAGCAAGAAACGATTCATTAGAAAATTATATTAAACGTTTAGAACAATTAGAAAGTATTGGTAATGAAATGCCAGGTATCGATAAAACGTATGCCGTACAGGCAGGGCGTGAGTTAAGAGTAATTGTTAAACCGGAAGAAATAGACGATTTAACTGCTCATAAAGTAGCAAGAGATATTAAAGATAAAATTGAGGAAACTATGCAATATCCTGGAACGATTAAGGTTACAGTTGTAAGAGAAACAAGAGCTCAGGAAGAAGCTAAATAGTTTCTTTTTTTTATTCATTTTTTGTACTTGCCAAAACCCTAGGGGGGGGGGTATAATGTATTATAAAGAATAATATATTCGGAGATGGTAAGGAATGAATAAAAAAGTAATAATACTATCTATGTGTGTAGCAATACTTATTATGACTATAGGATACTCAGCTTTTATTTCTAATATTAAAATAAATGGTACAGCAAATATAACAAGTACCTGGAATATTTTGTTTACTAATATAAAAGAAGTATCAAAGACTAGTGGCGTAAATGTTAAAGAAGACCCAAAAGCAAGAGGAACCCTAGCTACTTTCAATGTTGCTTTTACTAAGCCAGGAGATAAGATAGTTTATGAAATAACAGTAGAGAATAAAGGAAGTTTAAATGCAGTTATAAATAAAATAAATGCAACCGAGTTAGGAAGTGATGCGATAAAGTTTGAAATAAGTGGAATTAAAGAAGGAGATAAACTAAGTCATGGTGAAAGTAAAGTATTTAATGTAATTATAAGTTATAATGGAGAAATAGTAGACGATCCTAATTTAAAAGATAATGAATTACAAATAGATATAACATATATACAAGATTTAAAAGAAAAGCCCGAAAAAGAACCGGATATAATACCAACAAGACTATCGCAAAAGATACTTTATGATAATGTTGAGGAACCTGATACAGGTATTAATTTCTCACAAATAAGTAGTGATAGTAATGGAAAAGGATTATATTATACTAATAAAAATACTGAAGATAATAGAGTAACTTACTATTTCCGTGGTGCAGTAGATAATAACTATGTATCTTTTGCTGGATATTATTGGAGAATAATAAGGATAAATGAGGACGGAAGTATAAGGTTAATTTATCAGGGAACGAAACCTACTGATACAGGAACTAATACTCGAATAGAAACAAGTCCTTTTAATTCGATGATGGGTGATAATGCTTTTGGTGGTTATATGCATGGTACACCAACTAATAATTATACTGATGGTAAAGGTAATTATAGTGGTTGGGCATGGACAAGTACCACCGGAACAGTAAAGATGTCACAAAGTTATACTTTTAATTCCCAAACTGGTGTATATACTTTATCTGAACCAGTAGTAAATGGAACTTATACAGAAACATACCATAATTACTATACATGTTGCAATCAAAGTACAAAATGTGTACAAATGATTAAAATAACCCAAACTAAGCAAAGCGAAAATAATTATCAATTATGGGGAGGGGAAATCCATGCAGGATATTTTTCAACTTCATATGAACAAGCTCATGCGAACGAAGTGGACTCCAATATTAAAACTAAATTAGAAGGATGGTATAAGAATAATTTATTAAATTTTGACAGCTATATAGCTGATACAGGCTTT
>CANQYA010000025.1 GCA_947627965.1 uncultured Bacilli bacterium | reverse complement strand
AGTAAAAGGATTAAGTAAAAAAGATTACAGTGATGACGTTATTAGTTTTGATACTTTATTAGAAAAAGGACGTAACAGTAATAATCCTGTTGAAGCTGTTAAATATGTTCCTCACCATATTGCAACTATTGCTTATACTAGTGGTTCGATGGGAAATAGTAAACCATGTTCAGCTAGTTGGGAAAAGTTAGATTCAATGGTTCAAGTTATGGGAATGACTGAACAAGGAAGGTTTGTTGAGGGGGATGTTATGCTTACTACTTTCCCATTATGGATTTATTATTCATTACTTAATATGATCCATGAACCATTAACTTTAGGGGTAACTCTTGCCCTAGATCCATTATTTGATCCTAAAAACTTAATTAAAAGAAATGAACAATATCAATTTAATCATTGGTTAACAATCCCACCGTATTTAAAAAGTGTTGTTGAATCAAAGAAAAATACTGATTGTTCACGTTGGAAAATCGTTTTAACAGGGGGAGCAGAATTACCTAATAGTGTTAAATTAATGGCAGATCAATATATTGCAAGAAATGGTGGTAATATCAAAGTAGTTCAAGGGTATGGAGCTAGTGAATGTTTAGGATCTTTCGCTTACTGTTATTATCCAAACTCAACTATTGGTAGCCTAGGTAAACCTTGTATAGGTAATATGTTAAAAATATTGGATCTTGACACTAATAAAGAAGTAAAGAAAGGGGATACAGGGGTAGGATATTTCTATTCACCAGCCTTAATGGATTGCTATTATGGCGATGTAGAAGCAACTAATTACAATTTAGTACCTGATGAAAATGGTGTTAATTGGTATAATACAGAAGATCTACTTCATGTTAATGAACAAGGAGAAATATTCTTAGATGGTAGAATTAGACGTATTGCTCTTTGTCTTGACAGTGCTAAAAATCCAGCTAAGATAATTCCTGAACGTACGAGAAATGAATTAATGAACTTAGAAGAAATTGATAAATGCGAAGTAATAACTGTTCCTGACGAAGAAACAGTTAATAAGGCTATCGCCTGTGTTGTCTTAAAAGAAAAATATGATAAATCTTTAGAAATCAAAAACCATATTATTGATTATTCAAAGACGAGTGTGCCACTATACATGGCTGTAAAAGATGTTGTTTTCTTAGACGAAATGCCACTTAATAGTAATAAGAAACCAGATATAAAAGCATTAGAAGAAATTTATAATAATAGACAACAAGAAAATACTAAACAAAAAGTAAAGAGTATATATAGAAAAAATAATTAGTTTTATTGAGGTGAAGTATTAATGAATATAATTTGGTTACAAATAACAAGTTTAATTTATATAGTGTTTTTAAACATTGTTTACTTTTCTAAAAATAGGTTATCTACTTTAGAAAATAATATATATAAACGTTTATTAGTATTAAATGTTTTGGGACTTATAATTGAATTATGTTGCTTTTATTCTGTTGCCCATATGGATACCGTACCTATTTTTAATATGATTGTAACCAAATTATTATTAGTTTATTACTTTGGCTTTATAATTCTTTATACTTATTATGTCTTTATTGTCGCCCATAATAGCGATGAACAAAATTCTAAGAAACTTAATTTGTTTTTGAATAAAGTAAAAACTATTTGTTATTTAGTCTTTATAATTAATTCCTTAGTTATATGTTCTTTGCCTCTTTATTATCATAGTGATCCTAAATATGTATATTCTTATGGACCAGCTGTTAAATATTTAGTAGTATCTCTAGTATTAGTTATAAGTGTTTGGTTAATCGAATTATTTAAGTATTATAAAAATATTAAAGTAAAAAAATATTTACCAATTATTATCTTTATTGTTTTGGCAGGCATTGCCGGTGTTATCCAATCGATGTATCCTCATATGCTTCTTACGACACCAATTGAAACTTTTATAATTTTTCTTATGTATTTTACGATTGAAAATCCGGATATGCGTATGGTTGACGAATTACTTGATAATCGAAAAATAATTGAAAGAGCTAGCGAAGAAAAATCTGTTTTCTTCTTTAAGATGTCACAAGGATTAAAAGAACCAGTTAATAATATCGATAAAGAAATAAATCTATATAAAGAAAAGAATTTCAATAATAGTGAAGCTTTAGAAATTATTGATAATATAAGTCAAAATAATAAAAAAATAGGATATTTAATAAATGAAGTTATTGGTATTGATTCTTTTAATACTAATAATATTAATAAAGCTCAAAGTACTTATAATATTTATTCCTTATTAGAAAGTATTAAAACTAAATATAAAAATGCGAATAAGGAAGGAGTTAATTATAAATTTGAAGTTGCCCAAAATATACCTAGAGAAATGTATGGTGATGGGATAAAATTAAAACAAATTTTATCTTGTTTACTAGCTAAGTCCTTAGAAAATACTAATAAAGGTTTTGTTCTTTTTGATGTTAATTCCTTTACGAGACACGATATATGTCGATTAGTGATTTCTATTAAAGATTCAGGTACTAAAATCAATGTTAAAGAAATAAATAATATCTTGAATGAAAGTATAGAAATAAGCGAACAAGACGAAATAAAGATAGAAAAGAATGATATTGATTTAGGTATTGCTTATAAATTAATTAAGTCTTTAGGGGGGACGATGTATATAAAAGATAGTGATACAAATGGAATTGAAATAACTATTACTATCGATCAATATATTGTTCTTAATGACGAAATAAAAACTAATAGTAAAGTAGAGACATATATTAAAGGAAGAACTAATACTAAAAAAATATTATTAGTTGATGATGATGAGGAAGAAACGGGAAGAATAAGAAATATTTTAGAACGTCGTGGTTATGATGTATCAATTTCGATGTATGGACAAGATGCGATTGATCGTATTAAAGATAAAGAGAAATATGATGTTATTATAATAGATGACGAGATGTCTTTAATGAATGGGATTAATGTATTATATGAATTAAATAAATTACAAAATAAGAGTAAAAAGATTGTTTTGTTAGGAAAAGATAAGTTATTTATAGCTAAACATTACTTGAAAGATGGCTTTGACGACTTTATCAGTAAAGAAAATTTAAATAATGACTTAGGAAAAATATAGTAAAAATGCAATTTGTGTTTGAAATTTTTAGAAAATATGTTATAATCTAAGTACATCAAGTGGGAAAAATCCCACTTTTTATATTGTTGGAGGGAGATATGGAAGAAAAAATTAGAAATTTAGTGGGGGATAAATTAGCAAAATTAGATTTATGGATCGACGAAGTAAAACTTGAAAAAGAAGATAGTAATCTTTTTCTACGAATTGCTTTAGATAGTAAAAATATTATTCCTCTTAACAAAGTCGTAATGGCGACAAGAATTATTAATCCCTTATTAGATAAGGCTGATTTAATTAATGAAGAATACATTTTAGATGTATATGCTAAAGAAAAAGGAGATGTTATAAATGAATAGTGAAGAATTTATTAAAGCTGTCGATTTAATGGTTAAAGAAAAAGGAATTGATCGCGATATTGTTTTTGATGCAATGGAGTTAGCATTAGCTACGGCTTATAAGAAAAATTTTGATTCCTTGACTAATTCTAAAATTATTATCGATAGAAATACAGGAGAAATTAAAGTATATTCTTACTTAACAGTCGTTCCTGACGAAGGAAAAGAAGATGGTGACGATATCGATTTAGATACGGAAATAAGTTTGACTGATGCTAGAAAAATTAATAAAGCCTTAAATGTTGGCGATACGATTGATACTGAGGTTACTCCTAAAGACTTTGGCCGTGTAGCAGCATCGACAGCTAAACAAGTAATTATTCAAAAAATAAGAGAAGCTGAAAGAAATTCTATTATGGAAGAATTTGGCGATAAACAAGACGAATTATTAGTTGGTACAGTAGCTTTAGAAGATGTCGATAATTACTTTATCGATCTTGGAAGAAGTAATGGTATTTTACCTAAGAAAGAATGTATCCCTGGCGAAAAAATAGAAATGGGTAAACAAATAAAGGTTTATTGTAGTAAAGTTGATGGTAGTGGTAAAGGAATGTTCATTCTTTTAACGAGAACGCATTACGGTTTCTTAAAACTTTTATTTGAGTTAGAAATTCCCGAAATAACTGACGGTAGTGTTTTATTGTACAGTGTTGCAAGAGATGCTGGATCACGTAGTAAAGTAGCAGTATATACTGAAAAAGCTAATATTGATCCTATTGGAGCTTGCATTGGTGAAAAAGGAAATAGAATAGCAAGAATTATTGAAGAAGTAAATGGTGAAAAAATAGACATTGTAAAATATGATAAAGATCCAGCTGTTTTTATAGCTAACAGCTTACAACCAGCTAAAAACTTACATGTAATTATTACTGATCCTAAAAAACAAGAATGTATTGTCGTAGCTGATCATGACAATTTCTCATTAGCTATTGGTAAAAAAGGACAAAATGCTCGTCTTGCCAGCAAATTGACACATTATAAAATAGATGTTAAAACTGTTGAACAAGCTAGCGAAATGGGAATTAATTTTAAAGACTAGGTGAGGATATGAAAGTAAAAAAAATACCTATGCGTATGTGTGCGGTAACAAGAGAGCGATTTCCTAAAAGTGAATTGATAAGAATTGTTAAAACGCCACAAAATGAAATAAAAGTAGACTTAACTGGCAAAATGAATGGTCATGGCATTTATATTAAAAAAGACAAAGAAGTATTAATGAAAGCTATTAAGAGTAATGTTTTAGGTAGAACTCTAGAAGCTAATATTTCTAGTGATGTATACGAAGAATTAGAGAATATAATTAAATAAAAGTACTTATCTTAGAAATAATTTTTAGGAAAATATCCTTTTAATTTCTAATCAAAGTAACTATTATTTGAAAAATAAGGAGGCTTTAAATATGATGAGTATAGAAGAATATGCAATCGACGTAAACAAAAGTATTGAAGATATTTTAAAATTATGTGATAAATTAAAAATCCAATATTTAGACCAAGAGAGCATGCTTAGTGAAGATGATATAGTCCTTTTAGATAACGAATTACAAGATAGTGAGGATTATATAGTTAGTGAAGATTCTTTCGATGAGGAATTAGACGAAAAAGTAGAGAAGATATTAAATGAATCTAAATTAGATATCGATATTGAAAATACTAAAAGAATTGAAAAATTAAAACCAAAATCAGAAAGAATTGAGAGCAATAAAGCTAATTTTCAAAAAGAAAAAAAGAATTTGTATAAACATCGTGAAAAATTAAAAAGTAATGATAATGATATCGATGCTGACGAAATTCTTTATAAAGAGGGTATGACTGTTAGTGATTTAGCTAAAGAATTAAATGTAAGTCCTACAGAATTGATTAAAAAATTAATGGCTTTACAAGTAATGGCTAATGTTAATTATTCACTTAATTATGATTTAGCTGAGTTATTAGTAGTCGATTATAATAAGAAGTTAAACAGAGAGGAATTGCACGATATAAGTAATTTTGAAAGTTACGAAGTTACGGATAAAGAAGAAGATTTAATGCCAAGACCACCAGTTGTAACGATTATGGGACATGTCGATCATGGTAAAACAAGTCTTTTAGATGCGATAAGAGATGCTGACGTTGTAAGTGGTGAAATAGGAGGTATTACTCAAGCTATTGGAGCTTACCAAGTAGAATTAAATAATCGTAAAGTAACATTTATCGATACACCTGGGCATGAAGCTTTTACGGAAATGCGAGCTCGTGGGGCGAGTATTACGGATATAGTTATAATAATTGTTGCAGCCGACGATGGTGTTATGCCTCAAACGAAAGAAGCAATCGATCATGCTAAAGCAGCAAAAGTTCCTATTATTGTTGCTATTAACAAAATTGATAAACCGACAGCTAATGTCGAAAAAGTCATGACTGAACTTGCTGACTATGGTTTAACTCCTGAAGAATGGGGTGGCGATATTATCGTTAATCGTATTTCAGCTAAGACCAAAGAAGGAATTAAGGAACTATTAGAAAGTATTTTATTAGTAAGTGATATGGCTGATTTAAAAGCTAATCCTTCAAGATATGCGATGGGAACGGTAATTGAGTCAAGACTTGATAAACAAATAGGTAATGTCGCAACAGTTCTTGTTCAAAATGGTACTTTACGTTTAGGAGATCCTATTGCTATAGGAACAACTTATGGTAAAGTAAGAACCCTTAAAAATGATAAAGGACAAGATATTGTCGAAGCCTTACCTTCAACACCAGTAGAAATAACAGGACTTAGTGAACTACCTCAAGCTGGAGATAAGTTCATGGCTTTTGAAACCGAAAAACAAGCTAAAAATGTTATGGAACTTAGAAAAGTACGTTTTAAACACAACGATACTAATAAGAAAGGTATGAGTTTAGACGATTTATTTGGAGCGATTAAAGAAGGGGTTAAAGAAATAAATGTCGTATTAAAGACAGATGTTAATGGTAGTTTAGAAGCTGTTAAACAAAGTCTTAATAAAATAGATGTCGAAGGGGTCAACGTCAATATCATTCGTGGTGGGGTAGGAACTATTACCGAAAGTGATATTGTCTTAGCAAGTGCATCTAATGCGATTATAATTGGTTTTAATGTAAGACCTAATAATAAAACAATGGATTTTGCTAAAGACCATAACGTCGAAATAAGATTATACGATATTATTTATAAAATGGTTGAAGATATAGAAAATTCTATGAAAGGACTTTTGGATCCAACTTATGACGAAAATATTTTAGGAAGTGCCGAAGTAAGACAATTATTTAAATTCTCTAAAGTTGGTACTATTGCTGGAAGTCATGTAATTAGTGGAGTCATAAAGAATAATAGTGATTGTCGTATTATTCGTGAGGGTATAGTTATTTATACTGGTAAAATTAAGTCACTTCAACACGAAAAAGATCAAGTAAAAGAAGTTAAAAAGGATATGGATTGTGGTATTACCGTTATTAATTTTCAAGATATTAAGGAAAATGATATTATTGAGGCATTTGAGTTAATAGAAAAGAAAATATAGTTTGATAAGGAAGGTTAACATGATAGATATAATAGAATTAAAAGCAATTGCTAAAAGTGAATATGCCAAAAAAGAAGGAAATTATGCAACTAAATATAATATTCTTAGTGCAAAACATCAAGAACTTGATCGCAAATTAAAAAGGAATGAAACAGTATCTCCCGAATTGCTTGCATCAACTAAGATGATGCTTGACGAAGTTTCTTCAGAAATGAATAAAGTTTTAATGTTAAGAATTTTTGAAGTAAATAAAATGGCTTCACAAATATTAATTAATAACGAATATAATAATATTTTAAAAGATAATGTTAATAAAATTGGTAATTATAATCTAAAAAGCCCTTGGGTTGAAGAATTACAAGAGAGTGGTTTATTAAATGACTTATGGGATCAAATAAGTAAGCGTGAAGAAATTACTATTTCTAATCAAATAATAATTTTAACAACCGTTGTTGATGCTTTAGCTGATTATGTTGTTTTAAGTAAAGGTACTAATATACCCAATTTATGCGAATTAAATAACGAATGTAACGAAAATGGTATTTCTTTAGCATTGTCTTTGTACGATAAAATAGAAACAAATGGTAAAAGAAAAGTTAATGAATTATTAAATAATCTTTTAACTAATGAAGATATTACTCTTTTTGAAAAAGCATCTTTAATAGGAAGTGTAAGACAAAAAGAAACTATTTTACCAAAAAGTTTTAAAATAATTACCAAATAATTAATATTATAATTTTTCTAATTATGAGGTGAAATTATGAGTATTAAAATAGAAAGATTAAATAGTATTTTTGTTAAAGAAATAAGTTATATTTTAAATACCGAAATAAAAGACGAAAATATTAAGTTTGTCACTATTACTGATTGTGAAATAACTAACGATTTAAGCTTTGCTAAAGTTTATTTTACTGTTCTTGATATTGATAAAAAGAAAGATACTATTATAGCGTTAGATAAAGCTAAATCGTTTATTAGAGGTAAATTAAGTGAAAGAGTAGAAATAAGACATACTCCGGAACTAAGATTTATATTTGATGAGTCAATCGAATATGGTCGCAAGATAGAAGAAAAGATACAAGAATTAAAAGAGAAAAATGATAATTACTAAAAAAGTTATAGTTAAAAACTAAATAAAATACTTCATAGTAATTTTATAGAAAGATAAATAATGCTTTATTAAAATGAGTATGATTAAGATAAAGATAAGAATTTATAAAAAATAAATTTAATGAATTAAAATAAGTACAAGATTATATTTTTGTATTTATTTTTTTACCTTAAATTTAACTTTTAATGATTACTAGTTTATGACAAATTTGTTATAAAATAACTTTTATTTATCATGTATAATAATGTTAGGTGATCTTATGGAAAAAGTTTTAATTATTGAAGATGATCGATCAATTAGAGAAGGGTTAAAGTATTACCTAGAACAAGAAAACTATTTAGTAATAGATAGTAAAGATGCTTTTAATGCTACCCGTGTGTTACATAATAACTTAGATACTTCTATTATTTTATTAGATATAAATTTACCTGATATTAATGGTTTCGATTTATTTCCTAAACTTAAAGAAATATTAAATATTCCTATTATTTTTTTAACAGCTAGTGATTTAGAAGTATCGATTGTAAGAGGTTTAGATATGGGTGCAGATGACTATATAACTAAACCATTTAAAGCAAGAGAATTACTTTCACGTATAAAAACCGTTTTAAGGAGAGTTAATAATAATTCTAACGTTATCAATATTTATAATATTACTATTGATTTAAACCAAGCTAAAGTTTTAAAAAATGGTAAAGATTTAATGCTAACTGCCTTAGAGTATAAAATCTTACTTAACTTTGCTCTTAATCCTAACGTTGTTTTTACAAGAGAAAAAATTTTAGCCGATGTTTGGGATGTAGAAGAAGAATATGTTTTTGATAATACCTTAACCGTATATATTAAAAGAGTTAGAGAAAAAATAGAAGATGATCCTACTAATCCTAAGATTATTGTTACTGTAAGAGGAATTGGTTATAAATTAGGTGATTATCATGCTTAATAATAAAAATGTTAAAAAATTTTTACAAAAAACTTTAATTATAATTGTAGTCGTAACTATTACTAGTCTTTTAGCTAGTTATTTTATCTATAAAACATATCAAAAATTTTTAATTGATAACAATAATAGAATAATTACTAAAATAATTGATAAATATCCTTTTTTAGAAGAAGAAATAATTAATTCTTTGCAAGAAAAAAGTAATAATAATAAAGATATTATTCAAAAATATGGTATTGATAACGATTATATATATGAATTAAAAACATTAAAACCAATTATAATAATAGTTAATAGTTTAATTATTATTTTAACCGTTATAGGATTAGTTATAGTATTTATTTCTTATCTAAAAAAAGAAAATAAAGAATTATCTAAAATATCTAACTCGATAAATAAAGTTTTAAATAATGATTATAGTATTAATATTAGAGAATATGAAGATGGTTATATAAGTAGTCTAAGTAATGATGTATACAAAGTTATAACTGAATTAAAAGAACAGAGAGATATATCTTTAAAAGATAAAAAATATTTAGAAGAAACTTTATCAGATATTTCTCATCAATTAAAAACACCAATTACTAGTATGTATGTTATTAATGACTTATTAGAAAATAATGATTTAACCGCATCTTCTAGGCATAATTTCTTAAATAAAAATAAAGAACAATTAAAACGTATTGAGTGGTTAGTAACTTCTTTATTAAAATTATCAAGATTAGATAGTGGAAGTGTAACTTTATTAAAAGAAAAAGTTAATATTAAAGAATTAATTGAGAAAGCAATTGATCCAATCAGAGTTAATTTAGAAATCAAAGAAATTAATATTAATAATTTAGTTAATGATAATTTATTTATAATAGTAGACTTTAATTGGACGAAAGAAGCTATTGTTAATATTATAAAAAATGCTTATGAATATACACCTAGTAAAGGAACAATAACTATTGATGCCTTAACTAATCCTTTATATACAGAAATTAGTATTAGTGATACTGGTTGTGGGATAAAAAGTGATAAGATACCTTATATTTTTGATAGATTTTATAAAGTTAATAATGATTCCGACAGTATCGGTATAGGACTTAATATGACGAAAAGAATTATTAAAGAACAGTTAGG
>CANQYA010000024.1 GCA_947627965.1 uncultured Bacilli bacterium | reverse complement strand
AGCATTATACCATTCTACTATTTCATACATATACATCACAATATAAGTATACCAAATTATGGTAATGGCCGAAAGGCACGAATTAAAATGAAATATATTTTTTGTATTTCATTTTAATTCTTTTCTTGTTAAAACTTCATTTACTTAAAAATTGCTTTTAATTCGATAATTCACTTATAAAAAAAATTAATAATTTATAGAAGGATTAATAACTCATAAAAAGATTAATAACCAGTAAAAAAGACAAAAACAATAACCTATAAAAGGAATTAATAACCCATAAAAATAATAAATTATAAAAAAATTGAAACAATAGCTCATAAAAAAAGAATTAAAAAAAGGACTAGACAAAAATAAATAATTAGTGTATATTTAATTGCACATGATGTTTTACAACTTGTAAAAATAAATAAAACGGACCCCTATACCTTTGGTAAGGTTCGTTTTTTGGCGTTTAAGGAGGGTTTATGAATCTGCCAAAAGAAGAAATACAAAAAGAAGAACAATATTTAGCTAATACTGTAAAAGTAATCAGAGGAAAAATATCGGAACTAGGACAGCAATTATATGAACGAGAAGAAAAAGTCCAAGAATTTCAAAAATTTATTTGGAATTCTAAGCATGATTTAGATGATGCTGAGATGCGGACAATGATGTCAGATAATGATTTAGAAGTATCAATGATGATGAACAAAGGAAAATATTTCCAAAAATTATATAAAGTACAGAGCAATCCTTATTTTGGCTCTATAACGTTTGACGATAATAAAAGTATCAACAAAATTTATATTGGTATAACTCATGTCGAAGACGAAGAAAATGATAAATACTTAGTTAATGATTGGCGAGCTCCTATATGTTCCATGTTTTATGACTATGAAACAGGACCTGCTAGTTACAAAGCTCCCGAAGGAATTATAACAGGTAATATTACTAACAAAAGACAATTTAAAATAGAAGATGCTAAATTAAAAAGAGTTTTTGATAACAATTTAAATATTGACGACGAGTTATTACAAGAAGTATTAGCAACGGAATCCAGCGATAAAATGAAAAATATTGTTAATACCATTCAACAAGAACAAAATACCATTATTAGAAATACTACCGATAAAAGTTTAATTGTTCAAGGAATAGCTGGAAGTGGTAAAACATCAGTCGCCTTACATCGTATTGCCTTTCTTTTATACAAAATAGAAAATCTTACTTCCAAAAATGTTTTAATTTTTTCTCCAAATCAAGTTTTTTCAGAATATATTTCCAATGTCTTGCCAGAATTAGGTGAGGACAATACCATGCAGACAACTTTTCATGACTTTTTATTAGCTAATCTAAAAGAATTTAGTGAGGTAGAATCCTTTACTTCATTTGTTGCCAGGTTTTATCAATATCACGAATTAAATCCTAAGTTAGTTAAATATAAACAGAGTGATATGATAATAAAATTTATTGAAGAATATGCTAAAAAAATTACTAACCAAGCAAGATTTACAGAAGATTATATATGTAGCGATTTTGAACTTACTAAAGATGAGCTTAACGATTTATTACAAGATCGTTATAGTAAAATGCTTCTTTTTGAACGTATAACTTACATTGCCGAGTATTTATCAGGCAAATATTATCATGCTAATAAAAGTAAACAAAAAAGTATTGAATCCAATTTATATAAAATATTAAATATCAAAAAAGATTATAAAAATATTTATAAAGATTTTTTAAACAGTGAGGAATTTTTAAGTAATTATGATGGAAATATTACTGAAAAAGAAATAAAAGAAACCGTTTCTCATAAATCAATAAAATATGAAGATGCTTGTATACTTGTTTATTTAAAAGGATTGTTGGAAGGCTTTGATTACCAAGCAACTATTAAGGAAGTTGTAATCGATGAAGCCCAAGATTATAGTAAATTGCAATACATGATTTTAAATAAAATATTTAAAAAGAGTGGTTTTACTATTTTAGGGGATATTAATCAAACTATAAATCCTTACTATAAATATAATTCTTTAAATGATTTAGGAACCATATTTAACGATAGTAAATATTTAGAATTAACCAAAACATACCGTTCAACTCCTGAAATAATTGATTATACAAATAAAATTTTAGGATTAAAATATGTATCTGCTATTAGACAAAAAAATAATCAACCTGTAATATTAAAAGAAGAAAATGATTTAAAGAAACAATTATTGGAAGATATAACTTCATTACAACAAAAACATAAGTCAATTGCTGTAATCACTAAAACTGACGAAGAAAGTAAATATTTATATGAATTATTAAAAGATACAATTAAAGATATAAATATTTTAGAGCCTAATACCGTAGAGTTTAACAAAAATTTAGTTATTTTACCTGCTTATATAGCTAAAGGTTTAGAATTTGATGCAACTATAATTTATACTCAAAAAGATAATTCTTACACAGAAAAAGAAAAATATTTATATTATGTTGCTTGTACTAGAAGTCAACATCAATTAATAATTTACAATAATTAGAGCTTTTAATAGATTTTTGTGTTATTATTATATTAGTGATAATATGAAAGATATATATATAAAAAATGATAGTTATTTTTATTCAAATTTAAAAAAATATATTAAGAAAAAAGGAATTATAGTACACTTACTCTATGATAAATACGATATTATTGACGATACTGTTCTAAATAATCATTCCTTTACTCATGAAGATAAATTAAAAATACAAACTATTCATGCGATTAATTTAAAAAATATTAAAGAAAAATATTCTTATATTTATGATACGGTATGTGATTATTTAGATAATGAATTTGTTCAAAAGAATATTTGTGGTTTTGAAGATAATATTTGTCAATCAGTTAAACACGAGAGCCATTGTAAAGAGTCTAAAAATGGCTGTTGCTATGGTCGAAATAGAGGCTTATGTTTAAATTTTAAAGATAATAAATGCTCTATTAAGTCTATTTCATGTAAGTTATTTACTTGTCGTTATTTAAAGAAAAATAAAGTTAAATACAAGATAAATGACATATTTCTATTAAGATATTTTTTCAATAATGTTCAAAAATTTATTATCGATACTTCTATTTTTAAAGATAAAGACGAAATGATTAATTTATTGTTAAAATATAAATAATTAAAAAAAGATATAGTGAAAAGAGGAAATATTATGAAAAAAAATATTAAAATAATACTTATAGTAGTTCTTTGTATTATGTTTTTGATGCTTTCTTTAATAGGTATTAGCTTTATTTATATTAAAAGTAATTTTATATCTAAGGATAAGGTAAAAGAAATAATTATAAATGATACTAAATTAAATAGTAGTGATATTTCTTTTAAAGAAATTGAGTTAGATTTAGATGGTGAAGCGAAAAAATATGAAGTAGAATTTTATTATAATAGAATAGAGTATAAGTACGAAATTGATGCCAAAAGTGGAAATATAATTTATAGTAATTTTAATAATCTTAATATAGATAATAATGGAAATAATAACAATAGTAATGAACCTAACAATGATTCAAATAATAATATCAATAATTGTATTAGTAGTGAAGAAGCCAAAAGCATTGCTCTAACAGATGCAGGATTTAATGATAGCAATGTTATTTTTATAGATGTAGAAGTTGATTACTATAATGGTAAACCTATCTATGAAATTGATTTTGTCAATAACTTTTTAGAATATGAATATAAAATAGACTGCACCAGTAAAGTAATAATAAGTAAATACCAAGAGCCAAGAGATTAAATTAATTATATAAAAATTATTTATTATAAAAGAACAATATAATCAAAATTTTTTAATATTTTTTAACGTGAAATGAAAAGCAAATTCCAGTTTTAAAAAGTGTAAAAACAAGGAAAACAAGGTAAGTTAAACTATATTTTTCAATTGCAAATTTTTAAATATTTTTTAATCATAATAAATATTTGTAGTATAATTGTATTGTAAGAAAGGTGATGTATATATGTCTCGTAACTACAATCGTAGTTCAAATAAAAGTGATATTCAAGATACCAAAGAGGATAATTTAGAAGATAATTCTCAAGAAGAAAATAATTCAAATGATATTGAACAAGATAATAGTTCTAACGTAGAAGAAAACAATTTTCAAGAAGAAAAGAGCAATAATAAGAAAAATAAGGGTTTAAATATTTTAATTATATTTATTGCTATTTTGATAATTATTGCTATAGTTATTTTATTAGCTAGTTTTTTATCTTCAGAAGATATTTCCTTATTAGAAGGAAATTCTAAAAATAAGATAGAACTTAAATATACTGATACTATTGATAATAGTAATAATAAGGTATATCTTATTGATGTTTCCGAAGTAGTCGAAAATGTTATGCCTTCTATTGTTGCGATTACAAGTAAAACATTAATTTCAACAGGAAGATTTGGACCTAGTTTCTTTGGAAGTGAGCAATATGCAGAAGGAGCTGGCTCAGGAATAATTGTAAGTCAATCAGATAATAGTATTATGATATTAACCAATAATCATGTTGTTGAGGGAACTTCGGAATTATCCGTTCAATTTATTAATGAGAAAAGTTATGATGCTAAAGTTGTTGGTACTTCTGAAAGAAAAGATATTGCTATCATTTCTGTTCCAATAAGTAGTATTGATAATGAAACTTTAGAGGCAATTAAAATAGCTACTATAGGAGATTCTTCACAATTAAAAGTTGGTAACGGTATTATTGCTATTGGTAATGCTTTAGGTTATGGTCAATCTGTAACAGTAGGTGTTGTCAGTGCTTTAAATCGTGAGGTATCAGTAGATAGTTACACTAATAAAATGATTCAAATAGATGCGGCCATTAATGGTGGTAACAGCGGAGGAGCTTTACTAAATTATAGAGGTGAAGTTGTTGGAATTAACTCAGCTAAATATTCATCAAATGGTAGTTCTTCGACAGCTAGTATAGAAGGTATGGGATTTGCTATTCCTATATCTGACGTAACTAAACTTATTACTTCACTTATGAATGGAGAAGAAGACGATAGTCCAACTTTAGGTATTGAAGGATACGTTATTACTAAACAATATAGCAGTAACTATAATATTCCAACTGGATTTTACATAACTAAGATTTCCCCTGGTAGTTCTGCTGATAAATCTGATTTGGAAATAGGAAATATTATTACGCAAATAAATGGCAAAGAAGTTAATGATATAAATGATATTCAAGATGTTTTATACAATCTTGATAAAGGCGATGTAGTAGAATTAAAAGTAAAATACATTAGTGGTAGAGAATATAAAGAAAAAGAAGTAAAAGTAACATTATCTTAGCTAAGGATAAAAAGGTTGTTACTTACCATTTCGGAAGTGATGAGTTGTCACTTCTTTTTATTTTTTAAAAGGTAAATTATGTTCCCTTGCCAATAAGTAATACTTAATTTTAAGTTATCCCTTTTAATATTTAAGAACAAAATGACTTTTTTTTGCATCTTTTTTTGTAAACTTTACACATTATATAAATTCATAAATTTACTAAAAAGTATTATGTGGGTATAATAAATATAGAGGGTGGTGTATATTGATGGATACAAGAGAAGAATTAATAGTTAAAACAGCATCAAGAATACATGAAAATTGGTGTTTAGAAGACTTACAAGAATTTTATAAGCGAGCTAGAGAAGCTAAGGAAACAGGAATGAGTGAAGGAGAAACTTTAACAAGTGCTTGTTTTCAAAATGGCTATCAAGTAAATGAAGTTTTAATTGATATTCCTTTTTTAACTGCTCATGAAACTTTAGCAAGTTCTTGTTTTACCAGTTTTGACAATTTCTTAGAATTAGTTCAACATGATGCGATAGAGGTTAGAAAATATGTAAAAAGAGATTTAACCGAAAAAGAAATAGAAGAAAACTTAATAGATAATAATTATAAAGTTGAAACGGGAGAAGAAAATATTTTACGACCATTTGCAAAATTGTCAGCTGATTCACGACGCGAATATTTAGAAGTAGCGATTGCTTGTTTTAAGACATATTCTGAAATGTCAAAAGCTGGTATAAGTATTGACCAAATGGAAAAAAGCCAAGAAATAAGAGATATGGTAGGTCTTTCTATTAATAATAATTTACTTAGAAGGAATATGGAATATATAGACGAAAGTTTAATAGTTCCTTATAGTCAATTAGATGATTATGTAAAAGAGCAAGATTTAAAAGCTTTCGATACATTAATTAATACAGTTAAAAGCAATATAAATAAATATGAAGTAAAGAAAGAGGAAGGTTACTCTTTACCTAATTACCTCGAAGAACAAGAACGAATATTAGAAACAGCTCATAAAGGGAACTCTAAATAATTAAATCACTATAAAATATAAAGGGTATCAACATTTTTGGTACCCTTAACTTATTTAATTAATTTTATTATTAAATATTGATTTGTTTAAAAAGTAAAATTATAATAGTTGTGAATTTTTTATTTATAAGTTTTGAAGGGATTAGTAAAATGGAAAAAGATAAAGAGATAGAAAGAAGTATTATCAAAAAATATCGTAAAGATATATGGGCTAAATTTGTAAGAGCTGTGCAAGATTATGAACTTATAAAAGATAATGATAATATTATGGTTTGTATTAGTGGTGGTAAGGATTCGTTTTTACTTGCTAAATGTATTCAAGAGTTACAACGCCATGGGAAAATAAAATTTAAGGCTCACTATGTCGTAATGAACCCAGGTTATAATGAAAATAATCGTAATTTTATTTTAGAAAACGCTAAAAAGCTTAATGTTCCAATTGAAATGTTTGATAGTGATATTTTTAGTGTTGTCGATAAGGTCGCTTCTAAAAATCCATGTTATTTATGTGCTAGAATGCGTAGAGGTTTTTTGTATAATAAAGCCAAAGAATTAGGATGTAATAAAATAGCTTTAGGGCATCATTTTGACGATGTTATTGAGACTACCTTATTATCTATGCTTTATGGTTCAGAGATTAAAACAATGATGCCTAAATTACATAGCGATAATTTTAAAGGGCTAGAATTAATAAGACCGTTATACTTAGTTAAAGAAGAAGCTATCATTGCTTGGAAAAATAGTAATCAATTAACTTTTATTAATTGTGCGTGTCGTTTTACAGAAAATTGTTCATTGATCGATGACGGTAGAAGTAAAAGAAATGAAATGAAAGAGCTTATTAAAAATTTGAAAAAAACAAATAAAAATGCTGATTATAATATTTTTAAAGCTTTAGATAATATAAATTTAAATTGTGTTTTAGGTGTTAAAAAAGATGGGCAATATCAAAGTTTTTTAGACGACTACGATAATAAATAAAAAATAATGGGAGGATCTTAATTATGAGTGAATTAAAAAATAAGAAAAGTTTAGTTATTTATTTTTCTAGAGCTGATGAAAATTATGCAGTAGGTTATGTTGATAAAGGAAATACAGAATACATTGCTGAATATGTAAGAGATTTTGTTAATGCTTCTTTATTTAAAGTAGAACCACTAATACCTTACAGCAAAGAGTATAATAAGTGTATCATTGAAGCAAAAGAAAGAGTTGGGAATGCCCCTATAAAAAATAAAATAAATGATATTTCAGAGTATGAAGTTATTTATATTATGACACCTGTATATTGGGGAAGTTACGCTCCTGAAATGGAAACAGCAATAAAAGATTTAGATTTTACAGGTAAAATAGTAAGAATAGTAACAACTCATGAAGGTTCAGGATTAGCTAGAGTTGTTGAAGATATCAAAAAAATATGTGTAGGAGCAATTTTTTTAGACGATAGTATTGCTATAAAAGGAACCGATTGCATAAAAGCAAGAAGTGCAATAGAAAAATGGATTTAAAAGTTAAAGAAAATTAAAAAAAGCTAATAGATGGTTAGCTTTTTCTTCTATATAATTAAATAATTATATGGTATACTTATATTTAGAGGTAATGCTATGAAACGTATAATTACATTTATAAAAAAAAATTCATTGTTTTTTTATCTTTTTATTTTCTTTTTCTTTTTATTAAGCTTTATTACAATAAATAATTTTATTATGGATAATTATTGGAATTATGGATTTTCTTATAATATTGCCAATGGTCTAATACCTTATCGTGATTTTAATATGATCCTTTTTCCTTTATTTCCTTTTTTATGTTCCTTATTTATGAAAATTTTTGGTAGTAAATTGATAGTATATTATATATTTAGTAGTTTAATTTTTACTTTAACAATCTTTTTTATAAAAAAATTAAATGGTGGTAAAAGTCTAATAATATTAATTATTTATTTTTGTTTTCTTTTTCAAACAGGCGGATATAATTTATTAGGTCTATTATTATTTTTTGTTCTTTTGTACTTAGAGTTAACTAAGAAAAATGATTATTTAATAGGATTAATTTTAAGCTTTCTCTTTTTAAATAATCAAAAAATGATTGTCTTATTGCTTCCAACTTTGTTGTTAAAAGACTACAAAAAAGTTTTAAAACGTTTGATAACTTTTATAATACCTTTTTCATTATTATTGGTGTATTTATCCATTAATAATGCCTTATATTCTTTTTTAGATTATACTGTTTTTGGACTTTTTGATTTTGAAAATAAAAATGGACATATAACAATATGGTTTGTTTTAGAAGTATTAATAAGCTTATATTTATTATATAAGTATTTTAAAACTAAAGATATAAGTAGTTTATATTGTTTATGTTTTCAAGTAATAGCTGTTCCTATTTTTGATCCATATCATTTTATATTAGGTTTAATTCCTTTTTCCTTTTATGCTTTCGAAGGTGTAGGTAATATTAAAAAATTAAATATCTTGTTTTTATCCCTTTTTCTTGTTTGTTTTACTTTTGATACAATGAAAATTTTTAATGGTAATAATATCTATTTTAATACAGATATTAATCACAATTTTTTCCTTACTATGTCTTTATCAGGTGTTAATAATACCAGCGATATGTTATATGAATTTTATAAGGAGCACAATTCAGAAAATATTTACTTTATTGTAGGAGAAGCTTATTATTATAAACTTGATAATAAAATTAAGATAAATAGTTATGATTTGTTATTAAACGGTAATAATGGTTACAATGGTCATCAAAAGGTAATAAATAAAATTAAAAAAGAAAAAGATGCTTTATTCATTATTTATGATGAACAAAATAGAGATAATTTATATGATCAATTTGATTATCAATTAGTTGATTATATAATGAATAATTATGAACAAGTTACTTCTTTAGGAAATAATTTTTATGTTTATCGAGTAGTAAATTAAATTTAACATTTTAAGCCTCGATTTAAATAGTATTAAAGGATTTGAAATAATTATTTTATATGAAAAATAAATAGTAATTTACAAGGAGGCAATATATGAAAAAAATATATTTTATTGGTGGGACAATGGGTGTAGGAAAAACAACAGTAGCCAAATTGTTAAAAAATAGCTTAAACAAATGTGTTTTTTTAGATGGTGATTGGTGTTGGGATATGAACCCTTTTGTAGTTAATGATGAAACGAGAAAAATGGTCATTGATAACATTTGCTACTTATTAAATCAATACTTAAAATGTTCAGTATATGAAAATATTATTTTTTCTTGGGTTATGCATGAACAATCTATAATTGATAATATTTTAAATCAACTTGATTTACAAAATTGTGAGGTAAAAAATATTTCCTTAATTTGTGATAAAAACCATTTAATACAAAGACTTCAAAAAGATATTGACAATGGAATTAGAAACCGAGATATAATTATTAATTCAGTCCAAAGAATACCGTTATACGACCAATTAAATACGATTAAAATAGATACAACTAACCTTACACCGATAAAAGTATGTGATAAGATAATGGAACTTTAAATATAAAATAACCATATTATAAAAATAAAACAAATTATAATTTAATGAGCAAACTCTATATGAGATTTGCTCTTTTTGATATAATTATTATGAAAGTTTATTATTTAATTCATATTTTTAATGTTTCTTTAACCTTTGCCTTTTATAATTTTATTGTTAAGAAAAGGAATTAGGAAAAGATAAAAAAAATACTAGTTATTGCTATTATTTTATATTATGTAGAAGTATTGTTTTTTATGAAGATAAATTATAAATTTATAAATTAAAAATGGGAGGTGGTAAGACTTGCGAATTTTAGTTGTTGAAGATGAGGAAACTATAGCAGATATCATTGCCACAAAATTACGAACTATTAAATATGAAGTTGATACGAGTTATGACGGGGAAGAAGGATTATATAATGCTCTATCTAATATATATGATTTAATCATTCTTGATATAATGTTACCTAAAATAAATGGTTTAGAAATACTAAAAGAGATAAAAGAAAATGATATAAGTGCTAAAGTCATTATGCTTACTGCCAAATCAGAATTAGAAGATAAATTAAAAGGTTTTGATACGGGAGCAGACGACTATGTAACCAAACCGTTTCATATTGAAGAATTAATTGCTCGCGTAAATGTTCAATTAAGGAATACTGGTAATAGTAAAGTTAAAGATATATTAAAATATAGTGACTTATCTTTAAATATTAGAACTTCCACTTTAACTTGTGTCAGTACTAACGAAGCAATAAATATTCCTTATCGTGAATTTCTATTACTTGAATATTTTATGAATAATAAAGAACAAATTATATCAAAAGAGCAGATTTATGATAAAGTTTGGGGAATTGATACGGATTATGAGTCTAATAATTTAGAGGCATATTTATCTTTTTTAAGAAAGAAAATAAAAATTATTGGATCAAAAGTAAGTATTAAAGCAGTTCGTAATTTAGGTTATAAAATGGAGG
>CANQYA010000023.1 GCA_947627965.1 uncultured Bacilli bacterium | reverse complement strand
TGAGGTGAATTTTGATCAGTTTGTTTCTTTTCAATACTGTTTAATCCAATTCCTAAAACAGGTGATTTACTTTTTCTTGTTTTATCAGTTCTGCTTTTTTTAACTAATTGGTTTACTGTAGGCATAAATTCAATCTCCTTTCCTTACACATTACCAGGTGTATCATTATTGTTCCTAAATATAAGTTTTGCTCTATGCAAAACCTAAAATTAATCAACGTTAATAATATATCATTATCATTTTATGAAGTCAACCATTTTTTAGCGAATTTTTTTATCAATTTTTTTACGTTTTTATTAAATTTATACGTTCTTTTACCATAAAGCCTTTTTTAATCCTTTTTAAAAAGATAAAAACCTTTATTAATTATAAATCAATTAAAAGAACTGAGCCTTTAAATTATGAATTAATAAAAAGTGGACATATTGTTTAAAAATACTTTTCAAAAAATAGGGCATTTTGAATTATAAATAATAGTTGAAACAATTTCTATAATATTTGAAAGCTTTGATGTTATAATATTACTCGGATGTGATTTAATGAACGAATTATTAAACAAATGTCAATTATGTCCTAGAAATTGCCAAGTAAATAGGAACAATAAGGAAAAAGGTTTCTGCAAGATGGACAATAATTTATTAGTAGCAAGAGCTTCCCTACATTTATGGGAAGAACCTATTATTTCTGGTGAAAAAGGATCAGGCACTGTTTTCTTTTCAGGTTGTAACTTAAAATGTGTCTATTGTCAAAATTATCAAATATCTCACAACAATTTTGGTAAAAAAATCACTATTAAAAGACTTAGTGAAATCTTTTTAGAATTACAAGAAAAAGGTGCGAATAATATTAACCTAGTAACACCTACTCACTTTGTACCCCAAATTATTGAAGCTTTAAAAATAGCTAAAAATAATGGTTTAACTATTCCTATTGTTTATAATAGTAGTGGTTATGAAAGTATTGATACTATTAAGCTTTTAAATGGTTATATTGATATTTACTTGCCTGATTTTAAATATTTTGATAACAAGTATGCTTTAAAATATTCTAAATGCACTAATTATCTAGAAAATATTACTTCTTCATTAAGAGAAATGATTAAACAAGTAGGTACTCCTAAATTTAATGAAGATGGATTACTCATAAAAGGAGTAATCGTAAGACATATGATACTGCCTGGTCTACTAAGTGACTCTAAAAAAGTTATTAAATATCTTATCGATAATTATAACAACGATATTTTTATAAGTATTATGAACCAATATACCCCTACTAATAATTTAAAAGATTACCAAGAAATAAATCGTTTAATAACACAAGATGAATACGACGAATTAATTAACTATGCCATCGATTTAGGTATTAAAAATGGTTTTATGCAAGAAGGAGAAACCCAAAAAACAAGTTTTATACCAGAATTTGATAATACTGGGGTATAACTTTTTATTTATAAATACAATTATTATCAAATATTTTTATAATATCTAAAACTTCTCTACTTTTTCTAATCACTTTATTAACATTATATTTTTTAAATAACTTAATATTAGCTAGTTTACTATCTGTTTTTAATATTTCGTCTAACAAAATATTTAATTTCTTATAACTTCCACTTATTCCTGTTATATTATCAAACCAACTTTCAATATCATTAACTTCACCTTTAAATCTTAAATTTTCTACTGTTTTAATAAAAGTTTTATTTTTCATTAATTCTTTACAAATATATGACTGAAAATAATAAGCATTTGAGACGTAACCTTTAGTATCAATATCATGTTTCAATGTATATAAAGCATTATTAAATTCATTATTTGTAATATGATACTGATTAAAAGAATTAATAATATTAACTATATCTTCTGTCTGTTTAGTATTAATTATTTCTTCTAAAGTTATATCACTACTTTCACTTACTATTTTACAAGTATCTTCCTTTTTATAAGTAAAATGACTAAGCCCTGTACGCATTGTAATTATATTATCATTCCATGTTAACTCATTATTTAAAGAATTAATCGCATGATTAAATTCATGGGCTAAATTATCAATTAATTCTAATAAACTAGCTCCATAATACTCATTTAAAACTATTTCTTTTTCCGTATAATATTTAACCCTTCCATCTTCACTTTCACAACCTAATTTTCTATTAAAATATGCGGTTAACTCGTGATTAGTATTAGAACTTATATAGATAGGTATATTTTCAAAACAATTTAGTATGTATCTTTCTTCTTTAATACCATATTTTTTAACAAAGGCAGGAATAATTAAATATAAAACATGCTTTATATTATTGGGATAATCATATTTATTATTTAACTTATCGACAAAAGCTATATATTTATTTATAAATTCATTAATATTATTATCATTAAATTCCATATTTTTCTCCCTATTCTTCTTTATTATTATCTTTATTTAAAAGACTAGCAGGCATTAAAGCACTTTGTCCATATTTGTCTTTTACTTTATCTAAAACTTTTTGAAAATTATGGTCTTTTTCGTTAAATGGTTCAAAAAAGGATAATTGTCTATCACATTGATTAGTAAAATTACTAAGTCTTACCCCTAGATTTCTAATCTTCGTTCCATCCCAAAAATTTTCAAATAAATTTAATATATTTTTATAGATTTCTTCCGTAATGTCAGTAGCATTATCTAATTTCATCTGTTTAGAAAAAGTCCTAAAATCGTAAGTTTTAATGGTTACGGCTACGGTCTTGGCATACGAATTTTGTTCTCTTAAAAGTCTTGTTACTTTTTCTACTTGTTGTAATAATGTTTTTCTTAAACGATTAATATTATCGACATCGACCTCAAAAGTTTGGGAAACACTTATACATTTATTAGCGTCTATTTCACTTATTACTTTAGAATTGTCAATACCATTGGCATATTCCCACATAGTTTCACCAAAACTTTTAAAGTGTTTTTTTAAGAAATTAACATCACTTTTAGCCAAATCACCTATCGTTTTAATACCTAACATTTCTAATTTTTCAGCTGATTTTTTTCCAACCATAAATAAGTCATTAACATTTAATGGCCACATTTTATCCTTTATTTCATTATCGAACAAAGTATGAACTTTATCTGGCTTTTCAAAATCAGATGCCATTTTAGCACATAATTTATTATTAGCAATACCAATATTAACAGTAAAACCAAATTTAGTTTTTATTTCGTCTTTTATTTTATAGGCTAAATCAATTAAATTATCATATAAGTAACTAGTATTACTCATGTCTAAAAAGCATTCGTCAATCGATAATTGTTCCAACAAGGGTGAATAATTTGCTAAATATTTCATTAAATTTTGAGACATTTCTTGGTAATAATGATGGTCAGGTGGATAAATTTTTAAATTATGGCATTTCTTTCTAGCACTGTAAATAGTTTCTGCTGTTTTAATGCCATATTTTTTAGCTACTGGTGACTTTGCTAAAACTATTCCATGGCGTAAGGCTTCATCCCCACCAATAATAGAAGGTATCGTCCTTATATCAAGAGAAGACCCTTCTTTTAAAAGTTTAACAGCTGTCCATGATAAAAAAGCATTATTAACGTCAATATGAAAAATAAAACGCTCTTTCCTCATAAACATCCACCCACTTTTAATTATAGAACATATTTTCGCTTATAGCAATATCTATTCCCCTTTTTTTAACATTTATACTAAAAATAAGTAAGTTTATTTCCTAATATATAAAAAAAGAATAATTATTAACTATTCTTTTTAACTAAAACTTCGCCTGTCATTTCTTTAGGTATTTCTAAACCCATAATACTTAAAATAGTAGGTGCAATATCAGCAAGCTTACCATCTTTTACACTATAAGAGTTATCAGTTACGATAATAGGAACTAAATTAGTTGTATGAGATGTTAATACTTCTCCTTTATCATTTAACATTTCTTCACAGTTACCATGATCAGCTATAATGATAGAAGTATAACCTTCTTCTTGAGCTTTTTTAACAATTTTTCCTAAATTATTATCTACTACTTCTAATCCCTTAATCGTAGCAGATAATACCCCAGTATGTCCTAACATATCTCCATTAGCAAAGTTTAAAATAATAACATCATAGTTACCTATTTCTTTTAATAAAGCATCTGTTACTTCATTACAACTCATTTCTGGTTTTAAATCGTAAGTTGCAACTTTAGGAGAAGGAATTAAAATTTTCTTTTCGTGTGGATAATCTTCTTCTTTCCCCCCATCAAAGAAAAAAGTAACATGAGCATATTTTTCTGTTTCCGCAATTCTTAACTGTGACAAATCATTTTTAGCTAAATATTCACCTAATATATTTTTTAGATTAGGATTATCAAAAGCATATGGTGCTTTAACGGATTCAACTACAGGCATCATAGTAACCGTTTTTACATTTTTTAAACGTTTAACAGGCATTTCGTTAAATAAAGGATTAGTAATAGCGGTAAATAATTCACGCAAACGATCACGACGGAAATTAAAGACAATAATCCCATCATTATCTTCCACATTACCATTATCAGTAAATTTAGTAGGAATTAAAAATTCGTCAGTGACACCATTCGCATAACTTTCTTTTATAAATTCTTCGATAGAATTATGTGTTTCCCCTTCATTATTAATGATAACATCATAAGCTTTTAAAAGACGGTCATAATTATTATCACGGTCCATAGCATAATATCTTCCCGAAATACTAGCAATCTTTCCTATACCTATTTCGCGTAGCTTATCAATAACTTGTTTTATATAAGTATAAGAACTAGTTGGTAAAACATCTCTACCATCAGTAAATAAATGTAAGTATAATTCTTGAACATTTTTACTTTTACACAAATCTAATATAGCCATAAGATGATTAATATGAGAATGAACGCCACCATCACTAATTAAACCCATTATATGTAATTTAGAATTATTATTTTTAGTATGATTAATTACTTTTAATATTTCTTCATTCTTGAAGAAATCACCATCACTTATACTTTTATTTATTAATTCTAGTGGTTGATAAACGATACGCCCTGCTCCTATATTCATATGACCAACTTCACTATTACCCATTTGTCCTTCTGGCAAACCTACTTCCTTACCGCTTGCAACAATAGTAGCATGAGGAAAGTTATTCCATAAATAATCAAAATTAGGGGTATTCGCTTGTTTAAAGGCATTACCATATTTTTCTTTTCTTAATCCTACCCCATCTAATATTGTTAATAAAACACGTTTTTTCATAAAACCTCCTACAATGTATCTTCAAGACAGAATAAAGCATAAATTGGAATATATTTTACACCCTTCTTTATACTAAAATTATCTTCTGTTACTCTTATCGCATCTTTAATACCAAATTTATTCATAAAAAGAGTTAATGCTTTTGATTTAGATACGTTTTTATCTACCAATTCGATTGGTATAATTCTTCCTGCCCTCGTCTGGATAACAAAACTAACTATAGCTTTACCTTCAGATTGATAATAATATAAGCCATATCCACCATAAACTAAATTAAGAGCTATACAATTTTCATATATTATATTTTTTAATTTATAATCATTCAAATATTTAGAACGATTTAGATGCATTTGATAACACAAAACACCTGTATCATTCATGTATAATTTAAAACTTTCAGGATCTTTACAACTACTTAATGGCGATTTTACATCACTAATTTTGTAACATTTATAAGCTATACCGTTATTATGTAAAAAAGAAATAGCTTTATCGTAGTCTTTAGATCTACTTCCCAATTTAATAAGTCCATATTGAAATTTACGATTACTCTTTTGTAATTGAAAAGGTATACTATCTAATACTTCATTACATCTACTTATATCGATTAAATTATCTAACATACCTATTTCTTTTTTGTAACTATCAAGAACTTTCCCATAGACAGGAATAGATAATAAATTATTTTTTTCCATTAATTTTATATTAACTGCTTCAGGCATACCTCCTGTTAATATAAAGTCGTCAAAATATTCTAAAGCAACGGAATGAAAAGGCATGGGAGTATTATTTTTATAAGAAGTTTTTATAAATTCAACTAACTGAGCATTATCAGTAGCTAGTAAATATTCTTCAAAGTCCATAGGAAACATAGCTTTATAATGAAATTCTTCTCCTTTAAACTTATTTAGATTTTCTCTTTTAGAAGTTATCATTATAATATGATAATTATTATCAAATTTACCAAACACTCTTAACCCATTAACAATATCAACATCGTCAATATTATCAAAAATTAATAAAGTATCATTTGTCATTATTGTTTCATTTGATAACAGTCCTAGACGCATAATAATTTTATCTATTGTTTTTTCTTTTTTCAAAATATTTAATAATTCCAAATTATTATAACAATTAAAGTAAGCTGTATTTTTATATTCTTCTTCGCCAAACTTTAATGCGGTATATGTTTTTCCTACTTGTTTATTACCATATATCAATAATGGCTTCCTGGTTACATCTTTTTTCCAACGTTTTAAATAACTATTTATTTTTCGTTCCATAAAATGACCTCCCACTGCAATTATTAACAATTCAATTATAATATTAGATATTATAAATGTCAACACAATGTAAATTTTGATTAAAAAAATAGTTGTCCTAAGACAACTTTTTATTAGACATTAATACCTTGGTGAAATTCTAAGCGTAGTTTATCAGCAACTGTTACAATAAACTCAGAGTTAGTTGGTTTAGCTTTATCAATATCGACACTATGTCCAAATATTTCTTCCATTAAATCCCAATCTCCTCTATTCCAGCTAACTTCTATCGCATGACGTATTGCTCGCTCAACCCGTGATACTGTCGTTTCAAATTTATTGGCAATATCGGGATAAAGTTCCTTAGTAATCCCACCAATTACTTCCGGTTTATCATAAAGAATAGCAATACCTTCTCTTATATATTGATATCCTTTAATATGAGATGGTATTCCTAACTCATGTAATATTTTGGTAATAGATATTTGCAAATTGTTATGATATATATCAATTGATTTATTAGTTTTTGCCTTTTCACAGGCACAATCGATAACTCTTTGCTCTAAGTCACTTAGTTCAAAAGGTTTAAGTATAAAATACTTAATTCCTAGTTCTGATACTTTCCTTATCATATCTTCAGCATTATACGAAGTTAAGACAATTACATTTTTATCGATATTATTATCTTTCATTTCTTGTAGAACTGACAAGCCATCTTTCTTTGGCATAATTAAATCTAAAATTACTACATCGTAATCATTTTGATTTTCTTTAATTAACTTCATACCCTCGATACCGTCATGGGCTTCTAAAGATATATCAATACTAGCATGATCACTAAAATACTCCTTTACCATTTTGATTAACTCTATATTATCGTCAATCATAAGCACTTTAATGTTTTTCATATTTTATCCTTTCTTACTTCATGCAAGACTTATTATACTACAAAATTCTATCTTAATATAGAGTAAAATATATCTAGTTTTGTAAAGTTATGTCGAAATTTATCAAAAAAAATTTAATAAAAAAAAGCATTATTTTTCAATGCTTATTGACATTTATCAATTATCTGCATAAATTCAAATACTTTAGTGCTGGCACCACCTATTAAATATCCATCTGCTTCTTTAATTTGGTTTAGTTCGTCAATATTTTCACTATTTACACTACCACCATAAAGTATTATACCTGGTACATCGTAATTTTCTTTTAAATAATTTTTTATAGTAATAATCATATCAACTATTTCTTTATTATTAGGTACATTACCTGTTCCTATCGCCCATATTGGTTCGTATGCAATAATGACTTTTTTTACTTCTTCGCTCGATAAGTCTTCTAAAGCTCCATTAATTTGGTCTAAAACAACATCTTTTTCTCTTTCCTCGTCACGTTCTTCTTTAGTCTCACCGACACATAAAATAGGTACAATACCTTCGTCTAATAATTTAATAATCTTCGTATTAGTATCAAGTGTTGTCTCACCTAAATTCTTTCTTACTTCACTGTGCCCTACTATAGCAAAAGATACACCTATACTTTTTAATTGTTCAACTGATATTTCTCCTGTATAAGATCCACTACGATATTTAGAAACATTTTGACAACCAGTAACAAAACCATTATTAATAAATTTCTCAATATAAATACTAGTAGGAGCGATAAGGACATTTTCTTTTTTACAAGTATTACTTAACTTCTCAACAAAAGTATCTACTTCACTATTGGTTAAATATGTTTTTTGATTACCTACGATTAATCTCATAAAGTCATCTCCTTTTAAATATATCACTTATTTTAAATTTTTGTTTAGTATTTCCTAAAACGTGTTTATATACATCGAGTACCCCTTCAGCATAATATTTTGAACTATATCTTTCCGCATTAATACGGGCTTGTTCTGACATACTTTTTAATGTCTGTGAATCTTTATATAAATCGCAAACCATTTTAATATACTCTTTTTTATTCTTAAAAATTTTACCATTTAAGTTATCGACAACTACGTTTCTAAAGCTTTCGTCATCAATACATAAAGGAGGAACACCACCTGCCATAGCTTCAATAACTGTTAAACCTTGAGTTTCTGTTGTCGAAGCAGTAGCAAAAATATCTGCCAATTGATAATAACAAGGCACTTCTTCCCACGGAACTTTACCAGTAAAAATAACATTATTTTCGATTTTTTCTTTTCTGGCTTGTTCTTTATAACTATCGCAATCAGGTCCATCACCAATAATTAATAATTTTATATTAGAATATTTTTTAACAATTTCTTTCTGAGCTTCGATTAAAAAAGTAATATTTTTCTCTTTAGCAATTCTTCCTACAAAGACAATTACAAAATCATTTTTTAAAAGCATTAATTCTTTTTTTAAAATATTAACTTTTTCTAAATCGACATTTTCTTTATAAAAACGTTCTATTTCTATTCCAGTAGGGACAATATGAATAATTTTATCTACTTCATATTTATTTTTAAATAAATCATAAGTCTTTTTAGTTGGTACGATTAACTCATTAGCTGTTTTATCACAGTAGAAAAGAGTTAAATACTCTACTATTTTTTTACTAGATTTATTAAAATAACCATGGGTAATATAGTGAACATAATCTTCATACATCGTATGGTAAGTATGTACTAAAGGAATATTTAATTGTTTAGCAATAATTCTTGCAAAAGTACCTATTCCAAATTCAGTATGGGAATGAATTATATCAAGTTTCCATTTTTTTATTATTTTTATAGCACGTAGAGGATATACTCCTGTTAATCGATAATCGTATATTCCTATAGGTATCCCTGGTATTCTAATAACTGTATTATTTTCTTCTATTTTATATTTTAAACTGTCGTTGTTAACTGTTACGACAAATACTTGATGTCCTTTTTTTTCTAAAGCATGTTTAAGCATACAAACACTAGTTGAAACGCCATTAATAAATGGTGGATATGTATCAGTAAATAATCCTATCCTCACTTTTTAACATCTCCTTTGAAAAAATTTATCGCAACCGCACCACAAATAATACCTAGATAATAGGTTATAAATCGCCAAACAAGTAAACTAGCCCCTAAGACAGGTCCTTTTATAAAGTTACCAAAGAATTGTGAAAAGCCATATTCAATCCCACCACTACCTCCAGGAATAGGTACAAAGGAACCTATAATTAAGACATAGGCTGACGAAGTTATTGCTTCGATAGCGTTAATATCAAAGTAATTCATCGCATAAATAACAAATAATGGGATTAAGTAAAAGAAACCTAAACCTAAAAAATTATATAGAAAACCTTTTACAAATAAAGATTTCTTCTTAGCTAATAAAGATGCTCCCTCATGAAATTCCGATAAGCGATTTAACCATTTATCAGTAATATCTTCTCTATTTTTAATTAATTTTAATTTATGGCCAATATTTATTACCAATTTTATTACAAATGAATTAAATTTATTTGAAAAGCTAATAAATAATAGACCAACCCCTACTAAAGTATTAATAATAAATCCGATAAGAGTTAATTCTTTTAAAATAGTGATTTCGGCAAAAAAATGAAATTTATAGTTTAAAAAGATTGCTAATAAGCCATGCACTATTAATGCTATCTGATATAGGATAAAATTTTGTAAAATTATATTTGTTCCTTTAGTAGCTTTAATACCTAATTTTGATAAATAATAAACTTCCATAGGCTGACCCCCACTAGAAAAGGGGGTTATACCATTAAAAAATTGGGTAATCAAAGTAACTTTAAATAAGTCTTTAAATTTTATCTTATGGGAATATTCTTTTACTATCATATGAAAGCAAATTGTTTTAAAAAGCCAGTATATAACAACAAACAATGTAGCTAAAAGAACCCATCCTAAATTAGCTTTTAATAGTGTACTAACGATATTATTAAAGTCATCTTTTAAAACAAAATATAATATTATAAGCAATATAAAGCATAAAATAATGGCATTATTTTTTATTTTTTTTATATATTTCATATTTTAATTTACATTATCAATAACTGCTATACCTGGCAATTCTTTTCCTTCTATATATTCTAAAGTTGCTCCACCACCAGTAGAAGCATGAGTAATTTTATCTTTAAAACCTAATTCACTACAACAAGCAACTACATCACCACCACCAAGTATTGTCTTAGCTGAAATACTAGTTAATTTTTCTAAAATCTTTCTAGTTCCTTCTACATAATTTGAAAATTCATATACACCTAGTGGTCCATTCCAAAATACTACTTTAGCTGTATCAAGAATTTCACTAAATAATTGAATAGTCTTTGGTCCTATATCAAGACCCATTTCATTAGGTAATATATCTGTAATATCTTTAATATTACTAGGAGTATCGTTAGAGTATT
>CANQYA010000022.1 GCA_947627965.1 uncultured Bacilli bacterium | reverse complement strand
TTTAAATTTCTTCTTATTATCACTACCTAAACTATATAGCATTTTAAATTTTTCTAAAATTATCTCAAACATTTTTCATTATCTCCTTCCTTTTTAAAATATTTGATAAACCCAATATACCACGTTTATTTTCAAAAGAAAAATCAACAATTTTCTAATTTAGAGGCATTTTAAAGATAAAAAAAGGAACAAAATTAGGAATTGCTTAAAGCAATTTATAAAATTGTTCTTTTTATTACTTATAATTTTCAATTTTAGAAAAATTTCACTTTTTTTTAATTTTTTTAATTTATTTTTATAACATAAGGATTATTTATAGTACCATCTTGGGTAAACTCTAAATCTTACTATATTTTTTCCTATTTTTAGTAATAACAAATCTATTCTTCTATACAAGCATTTAATTTATAAAATCATTTTCACTTTAACCTCGCTTCCATTATATCAGCTCCATTCATTAATGGTATATACAAAGTATATACATTAATCAATAACAAAAGCTTCTCTAATATTAAATTCTTTTTTTATTTTATTAACATATAAAGTACATAGTTCTTCACCTTTACTAACTTTATCACCTATTTTTTTGTTTAAAACTATTCCTACCGTATGATCAATACTATCTTCTTTATTCTTTCTTCCTGCTCCTAAATTCATAGATACTTCTCCAATAATTCTTGCATCAACCTTTTTAATTATTCCTTCTTTTTCACTTTTAATACAAATTTTATCTTGACTTACTTTAAGGGAATTAATATCACCATGTTGATATTTTACAAAAGATAAAAACTTATCATAAGCTTTACCACTTTTAATACTTAATAAAACTTCTTCTTTAGCTTCTTCTTCACTTATCTTTTTAGCAGTACTTATAAGTTTAGATGCTAAGTCTATGCATAAAGAACCTAAATCATTATCAATATTACCTTTTAAAGTATCTATTGCTTCTATTACTTCTAAACTATTACCAATATTTCTTCCTAAAGGTGTATCCATATCACTAATAACAATTATTGTTTCTTTATTAAATTCTTTTCCTATATTTTTCATTATATTAGCTAGTTTTTCAGCATCATTCATATTACTTATTAAAGCACCACTACCAACTTTTAAATCTATTAATATTTTATCCGCACCACTAGCTATTTTTTTACTCATAATGGACGATGCGATTAAAGGATAGGAGTCCGTTGTTCCTGTTACATCTCTTAAGGCATATATTTCTTTATCTAGTGGTGTTAAATTTTTAGTTTGACTTGCTATAACCATACCTATATCTTGTAGTTCTTTTAAAAATTCCGTAGTAGTTAAATCTGTTTTAAATCCCTCGATACTTTCTAATTTATCGATAGTACCTCCAGTGTAACCTAATCCTCTACCAGACATTTTAGCTATTTTAACTCCACAACTAGCAACAATGGGTGCGACTACAAGAGTTGTTTTATCTCCAATTCCCCCTGTTGAATGCTTATCTACTTTTATACCTTCAATACTACTTAAATCTAATACTTCACCACTATTTATAAATATCTTCGTAAGATCAGTTATTTCTTTATCATTCATACCTTTTAAACATATAGCCATCAATAAAGCTGACATCTGATAAGAAGCAACTTCTTTGTTTAAGTAACCCATAAAAGCATATTCTAATTCTTCATATGATAAAGCTTCTCCTCTTTTCTTTTTATTAATTATTTCAACTATATTCATATCGTATCCCCTTTCTTATTATAATTTTTTTTTATTTATTTGCTTACTTCTTGCTATAGCTAGTGAATATTTAGGAACATCATCAGTAATAGTAGAACCTGCTCCTATTAAAGAATTTTCTTCTATTTTGATAGGTGCGACTAGAACAGAAGAAGAACCTACTACAACATCGTTATCAATAATTGTTTCGTATTTTTCTTCAGTAAGAGGATTATAATTAGCAATTATTACTCCTCCACCAATATTTACTTCGTTACCTATTTTAGTATCTCCTAAATAGCTTAAATGTTTAGCTTTACTATTACTTTCTACTTTACTATTTTTAACTTCAACATAATTACCTATTATAACATTATCAGAAATAATAGTATCACTATGTATATTAGCATAAGGTCCGATTAAGTTGTTGTTACCTATAGTACTATTATCTATATAGGAATTAATAATAGTATTATTATTTTTTATTACACTATTATTTATAATAGAACCCATATCAATAATATTATTTTCTCCTATTTCTGTTTTTCCTCTAATAAAAGTATTGGGATAAATAGTTGTCTTTTTGCCTATTTTTACTTCTTTATCAATATAAGTATTATTAATATCAATAATTATAACGTCCTTATTTATTAATTCTAAACATTTATCTTTATAATTCATATAATACACTATCCTTTTATAATTTATATTATAACAAAAAAAGATACTTATAGGTATCTTTAACGCATTTTTTTATTTATTAGTTCTACAGTTCTTTTAGGATCTTCAATCAATTTTTCATAAAGACTAATATTTTTTCTTAATTCTAAAATAAATTCCATTTCTTCTTTAGCCATCATCATTCCATAATCAGCATCATTATCTGAAACAGCATAACAATCATTACCTAAAAAATAGTTAACATTAACATGAAATATATTTGATAAATCCATTAAAGTCTCCAAGGAGGGCACCCTAGTACCTCTTTCATAGCAACAAACGCTTACTTTAGTAACGTTAAGCTTATCACCTAACTCTTTTTGCGTAAGATGATTTTTCTTACGTAAGTCTTTTATTCTTTGTCCCATTAATGTCATACTACCACTCCCAAGATACTTTCATTATAAATAATTCTTCTATATGATTGGTTGAAGTTAACAAAATAGTAACTTATGTATCACTAATAATATGGGCATTTTTATTACTTTTTATACTAATTAAATTTCTTCTTGGTTTTTATTGTTTGATAAAAAGGTAACTCTTTCAGCAATAACATTGATATAGTACTTTTTAGTACCATCTTCTTTTTCTAATTTATCGGTTTGTATTCTACCTTTAACCCCAACAATATCGCCCTTTTTACAATAATCAGAAGTTGACTTAGCTACACCTTCCCATAAAACGCAGTCAATAAAATCGGTATCATATTCACCATTAATATTTTTAAAACTTCTAGGAACAGCTAGAGTAATGTGAGAATAATTTTTATTATTATCGGTTTTATTGACTTCAGGATCTTTAGTAAGTCTTCCCACTAAAACGACTTGATTTAACATATTTCCTCCTTTCGCTAATTACTGTAACATAGATATTTCCCTAAGACAAATGACCAATTCTTTGTTTTTAAAAGAAAAAAAGATAAGAAAATTAGATTTTCTTTTTTAGAAAACATAATTTTCTTACCTTTATTTTATTACAATTTTCAATTTTATTACTTTTTTAATTTTTATATTATTTTTTAATAATTGATTTAATTCAACAGCATACTCTAAAGGTAATTCTTCTCTAAATTTCTCAATAAAACCTAAAACAATTAGTTCAGTAGCTTTTTCTTTAGTAATACCTCTTGACATTAAATAAAATAATTTATCAGGACTTATTTTAGATACTGTTGCTTCATGTTCTAAGTTACTAGTATTGTTAGAACATATATTAGTTGGATAAGTATCACTTTTAGATAATTCGTCAAGTATTAAAGTATCACATTTAACTATTGCTTCACTATTTAAAGCTTTATCTTTTATATCTACTTTACCTCGGTAGCTAGCATTACCTCCGTTTTTAGCAATACTTTTAGAAATAATATTACTTTTAGTATTTTTACCTAAATGGATCATTCTAGCACCAGTATCTTGTTGTTGTAAGTTATTAGCTACACTTATAGTAATACAAGTTCCCTGGGCATTATCTCCTTTTAGTATACAAGATGGGTATTTCATTGTTACTTTAGAACCAATGTTACCATCGATCCATTCCATTATTCCATTTTCTTCAACTAAGGCTCTTTTAGTAACTAAATTGTAAACATTATGAGCCCAATTTTGAACAGTACTGTAACGACATTTACTATTTTTGCCAACATATATTTCGACAACGGCCGCATGAAGGGAAGAATCACTATAATTAGTAGCTGTACAACCTTCTACATAATGTAACTCACTATTATCGTCGACAATAATTAAAGTACGTTCAAACTGCCCCATACTTTTAGAGTTTATTCTAAAATAACTGTGAAGTGGTCTATCTAATTTAGTATTAGGTGGTATATAAATAAAACTACCCCCACTAAATACGGCTCCGTTTAAAGCCGAAAATTTATTTTCTTCATTAGATACAATTGTAGCAAAATACTTTTTAACTAATTGAGGATACTTCTTCATGGCGTCTTCTATCGAAGTAAAAATTACTTTTTTTTCTTCTAGTTCTTTAATCATATTATGATAAATTACTTCACTTTCGTATTGAACACCTAATCCATCTAGGTTCTTTTCACTGTTAACGACACCTAAATTACGAAATTCACAAGCAATATTATTATCAATATTATCCCAATTATTCTCTATCTTATTATAATCATTACTCTTATAATAAATAATTTTATCAAAATCAATATCAATATAAGGACCAAATGAAGGCATCATAATATTACAAAATTTTTTATAACTGTCGATACGATACTTTAAAACCCAATCATCTTCTTCTTTATAATTAGATATAGCTTTAACTTTTTCTTCATCTATTCCTAATATTTCCATAATGTCTCCTTTATTATTTTGTATCTTTAGCTAGAGCAATTATCTTTTTTATAGACTCAAAAGGTAATGTAGCACATTTTTTTCTACTTGGTTGTTTTGATACAGTATCATATACACATAATTCCCCTAATAAATCTTTATCGTATTCTTCTTCTTCATTTATCATTTTTTCGTAATTATCAATAATTTTTTCTGTTTCAGCTATTGTCTTTCCTATTAAAGTTTTAATCATAATTGATGTTGCTGATGTTGAAATAGCACAAGCTTCTCCATCAAATCTTATATCGATAAATACACCATCTTTTAATTTTGCCATTACATCGACATTGTCGACACATGAAGAATTTCTAGTATTTACTTTAATATAGCCATTACTATCGGTTAATCCCCTATTCATAGGATTTTGATAATTATCTAAGATAATATCTCTTTTTAATTTTTCGTCCATTATTTCCACCTCTTTTTATAAAATTATATCAAATATCTTATCTTGTTTTTTTAAAGCATCAACTAAAGCATCAATTTCTTCTTTAGTGTTGTAAAAGTAAAAACTTGCTCGACAAGTATTAGATACATTTATTTCTTCTTTAACTATTTTAGCACAATGATTACCAGCTCTTACACAAATATTAAAATGATTTAAAAAGGCAGCTAAATCTTGACTAAATATTTTATTAATATTAAAAACTATTATTCCAGAGTTAGAGTTAGCATTATATATTTTTATATTTGGTACTTCTTTAAGTCTTGTTACTGCATATTTCTTTAATTCAACTTCGTATTTATGAATATTATCTAAACCAATTTTTTTTAAATATTTAATAGCTTCCCCCATTCCTAGAACCCCCGCTATGTTTTGCGTTCCTGCTTCTAGGCGCTCAGGTAAATCTTTATACTCTAATTCGCCACTACTTTCAAAATAAGAGTTCATTCCTCCACCGTACTCAATGGGAGAAAGTTTGTTTAGTAATTCATATTTACCATATAAGACACCAATTCCTGTCGGTCCTAACATCTTGTGAGCTGAAAAGCCCAAAAAAGAAATATTACACTTTACGACATCAATTGGCAAATGCCCTATACTTTGAGCAGCGTCGACAACAAAAAGAATATTTTTATCCTTACATAATTTTCCTATTTCTTCAATTGGTCTTATATCGCCAACTACATTAGTAACATGAGCAAGGGAAATAACTTTAGTCTTACTAGTAATTACTTTTTCTATATTATCAATAGTTACTTCGTGATTTTCATTTAAAGGAATAAATTTAACAACAATTCCTTTCCTTTTTGCTAATTCTAACCAAGGAAGAATATTAGATGCATGTTCACTTTTAGTAATTAAAACTTCGTCTTTTTCTTGTAAATAAGTATTCATAAAACCAAAGACCACAGTATTAATAGATTCCGTTGTTCCTTTAGTAAAAACAATTTCGTCTCGTCTTGAAGCTTTAATAAAATCTTTTACTTCGTCGCGTACTTCTTCATATTTACTATCGACAATTTGGCTTATATTATAATCGCCACGATGAGCATTAGCTGTATACTTGGTATAGTAATCGATAACCGCATTAACTACCGGTTTAGGTTTTAAAGTAGTCGCCCCATTATCAAAATAAATAATATTATTCTCTAGCATAGAAAAGTCTTCTCTATTCACAATCTCACCTCCTATATATTATTTTTTACAAATGCTGTTACCTCGTCTTTTAAATTTTGTAAATCCATATCATTAAGTAGAAATGCTACTGCTAACATATCTTTAATTGTCTCGTAAGAAAGACCTCTTGTCATAAGATAAAAAACACTATTTTTATCAAATTGACCAATATAAGCTGAATGATTTGCTGTAATATTATGATTATCCACAATTAAGTTAGGCTTTATTATATTTTTTCCACTACCCATGTTGATAATCCTGTTATCTTGATTAGAATTAATATTTTCTTTATCTTTAGGAATAATTACATCAATATCAAAAGTAAAATCATTATCTTTAACATTAATAGTATGATTAACAATATTACTAGTTGTCTTTTCTTCATTATGATAGATTTTTAAAGTATAAGTATTATTATAATAATTAATTAAACCATTATTAATTTTAACACTAGCATTCTCTCCATCTAAATAAATATAGACTGTATCACTATTATCGATAGCTATTTTATTAATAATTACATTACTACCTTGACTTAAATGATATATTATTTTATTCTTACTATTTTTGATAATTGCTATTTCATATAGACAAACATTTTTATCAATATAAATATGGACATCTTTACTAACATCATTTAATTTTTCTATTAAAATTGTATCTTCTGTTATTACAACATTTTCTAAGTCTAAAACATTATCTATAAATAATTTATTCATTTTCTAGTTTTCCATCCATAGTATTTATCTTGCTATAACCATTTTTTTCAATTTCCGTAGCAAGTTCATAACCACCCGTTTTTACTATTTGTCCATTTAATAAAATGTGGACATATTTAGGTTTTATATATTCTAAAATTCTTGGATAATGTGTAATAATTAAAACAGAAGTTTTAGGATTTTCTTGTAAATATTTATTAATATTTTCACATACTATTTTAAGACTATCAATATCGAGACCTGAATCTAATTCGTCTAAAATAATAAATTTAGGTTTTAATAATTTCATTTGTAATATTTCATTTTTTTTGCGTTCGCCACCAGAAGCCCCTTTATTTATCGCACGATGTAATAATCCATCAGGCATTTCTAATTCTGAAGTAGCACTATCTAATTCTTTAATAAATTCATATAACCCAATCGGGGTATCTCTACGTTCATTGATAGCTGTTCTTAAAAATTCACTATTAGTAACCCCTTCTATACTAATAGGTTCTTGAAAAGATAAAAAAATACCTCTTTTAGCTCTTTCGTCAGTAGTTAAATCGTTTAAACGTTCATTATTAAAAGTAATATCCCCACTAGTTACTATATAGTCATTACTACCTAATATAACTTTAGATAAAGTACTTTTACCAGTCCCATTAGGTCCCATAACCGCATGGATCTCACCATCGTTAATATCTATACTAAAATTCTTTAAAATTTCTTTTTCTTTTGTAGCTACACTTAAATTTTTGATACTTAGCATAATATCCCTCCAAGATAAAATAATTGTATCAAATTCCTTAAGAAAAGTCTATTAATGGAAAGATAAATAATATAAAAATATGTATAAAAAATAGATAAAGGTTTCAATATAATAATGAATATTTGCTGTATTCACCAAAAAGGGCCGAAAAAGGTTCTTTTTATTTATTTTTTCTGATACAATATTTAAGAGGAGATGAAATTATGGACTGTTTATTTTGTAAAATTATAACAGGTGAAATTCCTAGTGAAACATTATATGAAGATGACGTTGTTAAAGTCTTTTTGGATATTAATCCTAAAACTAACGGAGAAGCATTAATTATTCCTAAGAAACATTTTGTTAATATTAATGATATCGACTTAGAAACAATTAATCATATTAGTAAAGTTACTAAAGATATGTATAAGTTATTACAAGATAAATTAAATTGTGAAGGATTAACAATTATCCAAAATAATGATTTAGGTCAAGATATTAAACATTTTCATATTCATTTAGTACCAAGATATCAAAATGATTTACTTAATTATGAATATAATAAGGAAATGATAAAGGATATAAAAGAAGTATATAATTTGATAAAAGGCGAATAATTAGTTATCCGCCTTTTTATATACATTACTACCAATAATAAGTAAGTCAGGATTAATTTGTCCAGACTCATATATTTCGTCTTTATTGTCTAAGTATATATTAATAATGCCATCTTTTTCTTCATAAGTACATGAAAAAGATGAGGTATTATCCATTTTGGTACAAGTACCATCTTCATTAAAAATATATGTTAAATTAGATGCATTCCAAGTTCCTATTAAATCAACTTTTTTACCACAACCAATTAAAAGGAAAGAAATTAATAATAAGAAAATTATTTTTTTCATATCCACCTCCTATATTTAAAAAAAGAAGCTTTAACAACTTCTTATTATTTGTAATTATCAGCTTTAACTTCCATAAAACTTTTTGGATGTTTACAAACAGGGCATACATCAAGGGCATCAGCACCAATATAAACATGACCGCAATTACGACAAATCCACATTTTTTCTCCGTCTTTATGGAAAACTCTATCATCTTCAATATTTTTTAATAAAGTTAAATATCTTTCTTCGTGTTCTTTTTCAATTTTTCCTACTGCTTCAAATAAATATGCTAAATCATTAAATCCCTCTTCTTTAGCTGTTTTAGCAAATTCAGCATACATTTCTGTCCATTCGTAGTTTTCTCCGTTACTAGCATCTTTTAAGTTATCGATTGTAGATGGTACATCGCCACCATGTAAATATTTAAACCATAATTTAGCATGTTCTTTTTCGTTATTTGCTGTCTCTTCAAAAATAGATGCGATTTGCTCATAACCATCTTTCTTAGCTTTTGATGCATAATAAGTATATTTATTTCGAGCTTGGCTTTCCCCTGCAAAAGCCGTCATTAAATTTTGTTCTGTTTTTGATCCTTTTAATTCCATAATTCTACCTTCCTTTTTATATATTTTAAGTTATTATTAATAACTCACAATTAATATTATACTACTCTTTTTAAATGTCGCAAATAATAAAATTATTTTTTCTTTCTTGCAATCGCATAACTTTTCTTAAAACTTAAATTACTATTATAATATTTATCTTTATAATTTCCCCAAGTCTTAGCAAATAATTCTTTATCTTTAGTAATTTTCTCACTGTTATCAATAATACTCTTTAATTCTTCTTTTCTAGTAAGGTTATAATAAATAGCTACTTTAGGTATCATGACATTATAATATTTCTTTTCTAATAATTTTAAACACAAATCATAATAGCTGTATTGGTCTACATAACCACTTGAAAAGCCACCAACTTCCTTAAATTTACTTTTATTAACCAATAAGTAATCAGGTGAAATAACACTACATTCATGTTGGAATAAAAGTAATCCGTATGGTCCATAGGAAAGAGGAGAAAAATTAGATAATCGATAATAAACATCATTATTACCGACAGCTAAACCGATAGATTTAACAAGGGCATCATTATATAATACCTTAACTCCTACTGCTCCATTATCTTTCTTAAGAGCATATCCCATCGTAACATTTAAGATATTACCTTCTTTTATTTCCATATTACTATCTAAGAATAATAAATATTCCCCTTTAGCATTTTCATAAATAATATTGTTTAATTCTTCTTGAAAATTTATCTTAGAATAAACTACTTTCAATCTAGGATACTTTTTAGTAGATAATGATTTATCTTTTTTAGGGGCGATTAGCAATACTTCAAATCTTTTATATTCTAAATTTTTATATATAGAAGCTAAACATTTATCTAAGTTAGGATAATCTTTTTGAAGATTTATTACAATTGTAACTAAAGGTTCTTTTTCATAAATAAAATCGACAAAATAATTAGCTGATTTTATTGGTACAGTTATATCGGCTTTAGTATTTACTTCTTTTAAGAAATTATCTATTGCTCTTTTACCAGCATCGACAGCATAATCTTTATTATCGATACTTTCAGCAGTTGAACCAGGTGCCATTCGCCAATGATATAACATTTTAGGAATATGATATACCCCTTTAGAGCCAACTTTTAAAATAAATCTTAATACAAAATCAAAGTCTTGAGCTCCTACGTATTCGTGTCTAAAACCACCTATTTCCTTAGCAATAGAAGTTCTGTAAACAGAAAAATGACATATATAATTACCACTAAGTAGAAAGTGTGGAGAAAAGTCTGGTTTGAAGAAAGGATTAGAAATTTTTTCGTCCATATCGACTTTATCTTCGTCAGTATATATTAAACTTAAATCTTTATTTTCATTAAGAACTTTAACTACTTCATATAAAGCATCTTTACATAGTAAATCATCACTATCGAGTAACCCAATAAATTCTCCTTTACAAGAATTAAGGGCATCGTTTGTAGCTCTAGCTATATGACCATTTTCTTTACGATAATTAACTTTAACACGCTTATCTTTCTTTTCGTACTCTTTTAATAATTGTTTTGTTTCTTCTAAAGTAGAACAGTCGTCAGTAATACATAATTCAAAATTAGTATAACTTTGTTCTAAAACGGAATCTAAACATTTTCTTAATAAATCTACTTCGGTATTATATACTGGTACTAAAATAGAAATTAATGGATTATAAGAAAATTTTTGATATTTTTTTACTTTATTCTTAAAGAACCATTTTCGATACTTTTTGGCATCATATGGAGCACAATAATCATTACCTATGATAC
>CANQYA010000021.1 GCA_947627965.1 uncultured Bacilli bacterium | reverse complement strand
AATGGATACATTGAAAGGAGTATAGGGGAAAAAATGAAGAAGTTTATTTCAATGGTGGTTTTGGTCGTATTATTTTTATGCCCATTTGCTGTAAGGGCAGATCTTAATACCGTAACTGGAAGGCTTTATGCTGAAAGTGTAGGAGCGGATTCCAATATTATTATGGAAATCGAAAGCAATGGAAATTATAGTCTTGGAGGATTAGATGGAATACTTGCTTTTGACAACACAACCTTACAATTTGTAAATGTTGAATTAGCAACTAAAGGCGTAGGTACTGCTGGTAAAGTTGAAAAAACAGATAATGGTAGTCAAATTAAATTATCTATACCATCAGCAGATAGTAATCAATATTTAAAAGTAACTTTTAAAGTAAAAACAGTACCTAGTAATGGATTAACAGCAGTTACTTTTACACCAAAAACTAATGGTTGGGGTGGGGAGTTACGTTTCTCTATTAAAATAGCTAAGGAAAAAGAATGTCCTGCTTGTAAAGAGTGCCCAACATGTCCAACATGCCCAACTTGTTCTAAAGACGAGGTAACTTGTCCAACATGTGAAACATGTAAAGAATGTGAAGTATGCGATACTACTACTAATGAAACCAATAATGCTGGTAATGAGATAGTTCAAACACCACAAGATACAACCAATAATAATGGTAATAACGATAATAATAACAATAATAGTAATAATGGCAATAATAATACAGCATTATTTGTTTCACTTGGAGCTTGTGCAGTTTTAACAGTAGCAGTTATAGTCCTTGCTGTAAAGAAAAATTAAATAAAAGAGTAACTTATAAGGGAAAAGTTAACTAAGCGTTAGCTTTTCGCTTATGTCTAATTTTAAAATGATAAAATATTTGGTATAATAATTAAGTGAAAGGAGTATAAGGAAATGAAAAAGTTTATTTCAATGGTGGTTTTGGTAGTGTTATTTTTATGCCCGTTTGCTGTAAGGGCTGACTTAGGTAGGTTAGCAAGTGAAATTTATGCTGAAAATGCAACAATTGACTCTAATATTGTTATGGTAATATCAAAGAGCCAAGCTGGAACTGTTTCAGGAACACTTACTTTTGATAGTAATGTACTTACTTTAACTGATGCTCAAGTAGTCCCAAGATCACGTTTTAACGATTTATATAGTGCTATTAACTTAACTAAGACAGTAAATGGAGGATCAGCAGTAATATCTGCTGATAATAGTGGTGCTGACTACGTTATAAAAATTACCTTTAAAGTTAAACAAGCACCTAGCAATGGTTCAACTACTGTTAAATTCACACCAGCTAATAATTCATGGAGCGGTGCTGTAAGTTCAACCATTAAAATTGGTAAAGAAAAAGAATGTCCAACTTGTTCCAAAGACGAAGTAACTTGCCCAACATGTCCAACGTGTGAGACTTGTAAAGAATGTGAAGTATGCGATACTACTAATAACGAAAAAGAAGAAAAGTCTTCTAATAATACAGCTTTATATGTTTCACTAGGAACTAGTGCCTTATTAATGGTAGCAGTTATCGTCCTTGCTGTAAGAAAAAAATAAAATAATGAAATTATTTAGAAAGAGCATAAAAATATGTTCTTTTTTTTCTTAAAAATGTTTAAAAATGTCGAAACATATGATATATTTAAGTTATTAGAGATAGGAAGGTGAATTTATGAATATAGAGTTTTTAACTAATGATTATCTTTTAGCGTGGAACTTATTATTTAAACCTTCTTTTTGTGAAGAAGTACAATTATTAAAAGAAAAAATATGGAATAAATACCCAAAAGAATATATGAAAATGGAAAAAGAAAATATCGAAATTTTGAAATATGGTGACGATTTTATTCCTGATGACGATACTATTTATAATTATGTTTTTGAAAACGATATTTTTGGGCGAATAAAAAAAGAAACTGAAAAGCATCGTATGTTTATTATGAAGAATTGGGCTAACCACCAAAAAGAAATTGATAAAGAAATAAAAAATATTCTTCGTTTTTCGATAGAAGATACCTATCATATAATTGTTATCCACCCAGCTTTAGATACGGTCGAATTTATGGGTACTAATCCCAAAAAAAATATATCTTGGGGTAAATTAAATGATAAAGAAGATGGACTAAAGACATTAATGCGTATTATTTATACTTTAGTTAAATATGAAATAGGAACTTTCCAAAGAGAAAACAAAGAAATAGTATCTGCAATAATTGATTTAGCTATTACTAATGAACTTCATACTAGAATTTGTAAAACGAGTAAATATAAAGAAGGATTTAATAATATTAAACTATTAAAAAAACAATTATATCCTTATTGGTTAATGTATTTAGGGGCGGATAAAGAAGAAATGGTCAGTTATATGATGCGTGATCAAATGCCTTTTGATTTTGAAAAATATGCGATTGAAAAAGAATTATCTAAAGTAGATTTGTACGGTTTTATCGATTTTTGTTGCAGTAATCAAAAATATATTATAAGACTTAATGATTTAGATAATATTTAAAATATTTTACTTTTACTGGGGGCAAGAAAATGAATGACAAATTAAAGGAAATATTAGAAAAAATTAATTTAGATAATAAATATTTTAATGAATTAGAAAATACTAGTTTAGAAAAAGTAGTTATTTATAAAAAATATGATAAAGTGCAGATAGTATTAAAGAATGATACTAATTTGAGCTTAGAATTATATAAAGAATTAACTACTTGTTTTTATCGTTATTTTAATAAAGAAGTTGATTTAATAATTGATGTTAATAATATGAATATAGATTATTTAGAACAATACTATATAGATATTATTAAAGAGATAGCTAATCTTAAAGCTTCTTTTAATATTTTTGAAGATCGTTTAGTAATTAGAGATGGTAGTTATTATATAGAATTAATTAATGAATTAGAAAAAGAAGAATTTAGTGCCTTTCAAAATAAGATTGAGACTAAGTTAAAACAAGCAGGGTTTGCTATTACTTTAGATTTAGAAATAAATTTAGATGAAGCTAAAAAGACAAAAGAAGCGATAAATAATTCCTTAAAAGTAGATGTCAGTATGTTTAAGACTGCTCCTAAAGAAGTAAAGAAAGAAAAGAATACTACTTTTAAACCAAAGTATGAGAAAAAAGAAGTTGACGAAAATACCGTAAAAGGTAGAGTTATAAAAGATAACAGTGTCAGTATTAAAAGTATTGTTGGAGAAGAAGATAACATAACCGTTGATGCTTTTGTCTTTGGTACTGAGGAATTTGAGCCAGCTAGTAAAGAGTTTAAGATTTTAACTTTAAAATTAACCGATTATACCGATAGTATATATGCGAAAATATTTTCCCGTGACGAAGAAGAATTTAATACTTTAAAAAAACGTTGTAAAGAGGGATCTTGGTTAAAAGTAAGAGGTTCAACTAAAATGGATAAATACGCTAATAATGAGTTAGTTATAAATATTCGTGATATTAATGAGATTGAACCGAAAGTTAAAAAAAGAATAGATGATGCCCCTCGTAAAAGAGTAGAACTTCATGCCCATACTAAAATGAGCCAAATGGATGGAGTTATGGACGAAGTTGAGTATGTTAAACAAGCTATTGCTTTTGGACATCGTGGCGTAGCTGTAACGGATCATAATGGGTGTCAAGCTTTTCCTCATGTTTTTAATACTATTAAAGAATATAATAAGGGTAAGGAAGATAGTGATAAAATACGTGGTTTATACGGTACTGAAATAACGATGATCGATGACGATATTGATATTGTTGTTCGTGGTAATGACGAAGTTATAATGGACGCAACCTATGTTGTTTTTGACTTCGAAACGACAGGATTTAATGCTGGTGGAGGAGATTCCATTATTGAAATTGGTGCCGTTAAAATGAAAAATGGTGAAATATTAGAAAATTATGACGAATTAATTGATCCTGGTCACCCTATAAGTGAGGTTATTACTTCTGTTACTAATATTACTAACGATATGTTAGTTGGTAAAGATAATGAAGAAAATGCTGTTAAAAGGTTTATTGCTTGGGTAGGAGATTTACCAATGGTTGCCCATAATGCTAAATTCGATTGTTCCTTTTTAGAAATGGCTTATCAAAAATATAATTTAGGTAAATTTACTAATCCCGTTATCGATACCTTAGAACTATCACGAACAATTGATAATACTTATTCTCGTCATAGCTTAACAGCTATTACCAAACGATATGATGTACCGTGGGACGAAGAGTCTCACCACCGAGCTGATTACGATGCTCAAGGAACAGCTTTAGTTCTTTATAAAATGTTAAACAAATTAGATGATCGACATTTTAAATATATTAAAGACTTAAATAATTTAGTAGCTAAAGACGAAATTTATAAATATGGTAACAGTTATCATGTCAATATGATTGCTAAAAATAAAGTAGGACTTAAAAATTTATTTAAAATTATTTCTTTAGCTAATACGAAGTACTTATATAAGACACCAAGAATATTACGTAGTGAAATAGAAAAATTAAGAGAAGGTCTTTTAATTGGTAGTGGTTGTTATGAAAGTGAAGTCTTTAATCAAGCACGCAGTAAAAGTGATGAAGAGTTAGCTAATATTATTTCTTTTTATGATTATGTCGAAGTTCAACCTAAAGATGTATATAATCATTTAATACAAACGGAAGACTTTAAAAGTGAAAAGGAACTTGAGGATAACATTAAAAAAGTAATTGAATGTACTATTTCGAGTGGTAAATTAATAGTAGCAACGGGTGATGTACATCAATTAAATGACGAAGATAAAATTTATCGAGAAATAATTGTCAACCAAAAAGTGCCTGGGGGTGGGAGACATCCTTTAGCTAAAAAGAATATTACAAGTATACCTAGTCAATACTTTAGAACAACTAAGGAAATGTTAGATGCTTTTAACTTTTTAGACGAGAAGACTAGGGAACTTATTGTTATCGATAATCCTAATAAAATTGTCGATATGGTCGAAGATATCGAAGTAATAATTGATACAGGTGGTGTTCCTTTCGCACCTATTATTCCTGATAGTCAAAAGACAACTACTGATCTTGTTTATACGAAAGCAAGTAGTATGTATGGCGATCCATTACCATATAATATTGAAGAACGTATTGCGAAAGAACTTTATGGGGATAGTTTATTTGATGCGATTAAAGATAATATGAATAAAGAAAAAGAGTGGACTAGTGCGGAATTTGAAAAAGAAGCTTTTAAAAGACTTCACGAAAATATAATACTAGGTGTAGATAATGTTAAAAAGATTATTCGTGATAATATAAAAGCAAACGACGAGAATTTAAATGATGCCGAGTTAGACCAAGCTTTACAGAAAAAATTAGGGGGAATTATCGGTGGTAATTTTGATGTAATTTATTTAATTGCACAAAAGTTAGTTAAACATTCTAACGACGAAGGATATTTAGTAGGATCTCGTGGGTCAGTTGGATCTAGTTTTGTAGCTACCATGATGGGAATTACCGAAGTTAATTCCTTACCAGCTCATTATTTATGTCGTAATCCTAAGTGTAAATATTCAGAGTTCGATAATGAAAATGGCGAACCTTACGGTAAAGAATATTCTAGTGGTTATGATTTACCTGATAAAAAATGCCCTAAATGTGGGGAAAAATTAGGTAAAGAAGGACAAGATATGCCTTTTGCTACTTTCTTAGGTTTCAATGCTGATAAAGTACCAGATATTGATTTAAACTTTTCGGGAGATAATCAAGAAAGTGCCCATGCTTATACGAAAGTGTTATTTGGCGAAGATAATGTATATCGTGCGGGAACGATTGGTACTGTAGCAGATAAAACAGCTTTTGGTTTTGCTAAAGGATATTTTGAAGATAAAGGAATTGATGGGGTAAGAACTGCTGAAATCGAGCGTCTTGCGATTGGTTGTACAGGTGTTAAAAGGACTACTGGTCAACACCCAGGAGGTATAGTTGTTATTCCTGGCTATATGGATGTTTTTGATTTTACGCCATTCCAGTACCCAGCCGATGATGAGACTAGTAAATGGCGAACAACCCACTTTGATTACCATGCAATCGATCAAGATGTTTTAAAACTAGATATTCTAGGACACGACGATCCGACCGTATTACGTATGTTACAAGACTTATCAGGAATTGACGTTACGACTATTCCGATGGACGATCAAAAAGTTTTAAGTTTACTTACTTCGCCTAGTGCTTTAGGAGTAACCGAAGAACAAATTAAATGTCCAACAGGAACATTAGGAGTACCAGAAATGGGAACGCAATTCGTTATTAATATGTTAGTTGACACTAAACCTAAAACATTTAGTGAAATAGTAAAAATATCAGGTCTATCACATGGAACCGATGTATGGAGTGGTAATGCTAGTGAATTAATTGCCAACAATGTTTGTCCTTTCAAAGAAGTAATTGGTTGTCGTGACGATATCATGGTTAACCTTATGAACTGGGGTATGAAACCTATTAGAGCTTTTAAAATAATGGAATTTGTTCGTAAAGGTAAAGCTAGTAAAGACCCGGATACATGGAAAGAAATGGCAGAGGAGATGCGTAGTATCAATGTTCCTGAATGGTATATTGAATCTTGTCGTAAAATCAAATACATGTTCCCTAAAGCTCATGCTGTTGCATATGTTATGAGTGCTTTACGTATTGCCTGGTTTAAAGTATATTATCCTCTTTACTATTATGTAGCTTATTTTTCGATAAGAGTAATGGATTTTGATATTGAAACGATGATTAAAGGATACGACGCTATTAAAAATAAAATTGAAGACTTAGAGTTAAAGGGTTACGATAAGACCAATAAAGAAACTAACGTTTTAGAAACTTTACATATTGCTTTAGAAGCTTCAGCTCGTGGTATAAAGTTTGGTCCTATCGATTTAGCTAAAAGTCATTCTAAATATTTCTTAATCGATAAAGATAACGAAAATACTTTAATCCCACCTTTTAGAACTATTGATGGGTTAGGGGATTCGGTTAGTACAGCTATTATTGAAGAAAGAGAAAAACAAGATTTTATTAGTATTGAAGACTTACAAAAGCGTTGTAAAGTATCCCTTACTATTACTGATAAAATGCGTAATATGGGAATGCTTAATGGTATGCCTGAATCTAGTCAAATGACTTTAAATTTGTTTTAAAAAAGTGGTGAAATTTCTTTCGCCACTTTTTAAAATGTAAAAAAGCTTAAACACAAATTATTATAATGAAATTTTACTGTTTACAAATTATTATTTATATATTCAATTAAACATTGAATTGTAAATATATCAAAATTAGTATTATTTTTTAAAGATAATTCAAAAATAATATTAGGATTATTAGTTGAAGATGTTATTCTTATTTCATACTTTCCATTTCCCTTATTGGATAAGAAATATCTTTTTCCATCTAGCAATAAATCACTATCAATATAACATTCATTTTTATTTAAGTCTAAAGGTAAATCTAAATATAATTTTTTACCATTATTGTTTAGTGAATATTTATATTCTGAGTATTTTAAATCTAAATGTTTTTTAAAATCTTCACAATATTTTTTAGGTAAATTTTGACTACCACTTTTCTTTCTTCTAAAAATGGTTTTAATATTAAAAAATTCATTAAATTGTTTTAGTGAAAAAACTTTTTTGTTTCCAGCATTATCTACCGATATTATAAAAGCAACATTTTTGTTTTTCATATTTGATATAATCCAGTTAAATGCTACTGTTTCGGGAACAGGTACAATGATATTTTTTTGGGCAACTTTACTATATAAATTGTAATCATTATTTAGGATATTTATAATTTTATCAGAATACTGATTTCCTTTAAATTTGTTTATGCTACCATAAACAAATTTATTATTTTTTATTTCCACAACAAATTGCGATGTTTGCGACACTGGCATTTTTACTTCAACATAAAACTTTTTCTTATTTGAATTAATTGTTATTTCTATATCGGAAATGGTACTATTAACATTTCCGTATTGTTTTACTAAGACATCATAATCTTTCAACATCTGTTTAAGATATCCTGTCATTTCATTTTCAAAATCTTTCCATTTTTCCATTCATTTCCCCCTATATATCTTTTAGACCTTTAAACACTTCTTTTAATAAATTAATTGGAACGCTATTACCAAATTGTTTTAATGATTGACTTTCATTTTCTATTATTTTAAAGTCTTCTGGAAACCCTTGTAACCTTGCCGCTTCTCTTGGACTTAATTTTCTTACTTTACCATTAATATAGTAAGCACCCGTCTTGGAACCAGCACCACCGCTTGAAGCAGCTAATGTTATTCCTATACCGTTTTCGTGATAAATTCTATTTCCTTGACCACCTTGCCCAATAATGCCAATTTGTAATGGTTTTTGAACTTTACCATTTTTTATGGCTTCATTTAATTTCTTTTCGTCTATATAAATATCTTTTCTATTAAGTATATATTTATTTGTAATTTGGTCATCTTCTTTGATATCACTAATAGTAACAAATTTTTTAGATGGTTTTGGAAATTTGAATTTCCCATTATCAATATCTTTTCTTATACAAACAATGGTAATTCTTTCTCTATTTTGTGGCAAATCAAAGTTTTTAGCATTTAAAACTTTATAATATATATTGTAATTTAAGTTATCAAGGGTATTGGAAATAACTTCAAAAGTCGCACCGCCATTGTGGGCTTTTAAATTTTTAACATTCTCTAAAAATATAATTTTAGGTTTATGATAATTAACAATTCTTACTATATCAAAGAATAATGTTCCTCTTGTATCGTCAAATCCTTTTTGTTTTCCGGAAATACTAAATGGTTGACAGGGAAAACCAGCACAAAGTATATCAAAATTAGGTATATCTTTTTCGTCTATTTTGGTTATATCACCATAAGGCGTTTCTCCAAAGTTTAAATTATAACTTTCCTGACAGTATTTATCCCATTCAGACGAAAAAACACATTCACATTTAAAAGCTTCGAGTGCATATCTAAATCCACCGATACCGGCAAACAAATCAATAAATTTCATTTTCTTTAATTCCATGATATGACACCGCCTCTCATATGAATTATACCACGTAATAAAATAACTTTTCGAAGAATTTCTGAAAAAGTATTAAAAATATTTATCGATAAAATAACTAATACCATTTTCTTCATTAGACAAAGTTATAAAATCAGCTTTCTCTTTAAGAAGGGGATGAGCATTACCCATTGCTACCTTAACATAATTTCCATCAAAAAGGCTAATATCATTTTCACCATCACCAAAACATAAGACATTTTCTTCTTTTAATTGTAAAGTATTTAGTAAATATTTAAGTGTTTTACCTTTACTAATTCCTTTATTATTAATATCAAAAGAATAAAAAGAATTAAGTTTTCTTTCCGAGTAACTTACTGATTTATTGCCAATAATTAGATTATTATTAGTAATAAGTTGTTCAAGTTCGGTCATTACATCTAAATTATAACTTTCAACTATTATTTGATAAATATCAATATTATTTACTTCTTCAATATCATTAATCATTTTACATTCAGTACCAATTGGGCAATACTTATTAATATAACGATAAGGATTACCATTCAAGTAACAATTAATATTATTTTTAAGACAATAATCCCAAATAAAAGCAATACTATTTCTATTTATTTTACTATTAAAAAGATAATCATTTTTATTAAAGTCATATAATTCAGAACCATTACTAGTAATAAGATAATTAGAAGCTTTTACTTTTTCATGGATTAAGTAAGAATAATAAAACCACCTACCAGTACATAAAACAACAATTATTCCTTTATCTTTCACTTTTTCAATTGCTTTAATTGTTTCTTCATTAATTCCACTTTGATTATTACATAAAGTACCATCTATATCGATAGTTATTAACTTAATATTTTCTAATTTCATATTTTCACCATTTCTATTATAACATATCAAAAAATATATTTTTAAGTAATTATATGTGATATACTTAGTATAGGGTGGTCATAATGGAAATAGATAAAATTATTATTGATATGTTAAAGAAAGGGGTTACTATTCTTCATATAAAGGAAAAAACGGGATTATGTCCTTCGGATATAGCTTCAAAGTTAAATGAATTAAGCGAAAAAGGATATTTAATAAACCGTTTTTTTAATGATGCAGGTGTTAAATTTCAATTAGCTAATAATGTTCCTTATCCTTTACAAGATACTGTTCAAATAAATACTGGTCCTTCTTTTTCCTTTATCGTTATAGCTGATACTCATTATGGAAATATTTATGATAATCCTAACTTAGTAAAAAGAGCTTATGAGTACGCTAATGAAAAAAATATTAAATATGTTTTTCACTTAGGAGATATTATAGAAGGATGCGAATTAGAAGAAAAAAACTCTTCCCGTATTAGATTATTAGATCTTCATGATCAAATAGATTATTTAACGAGAAATTATCCTAAATATGATAAAATTAATACTTTATATATATTAGGTAATCATGATTATCGTGGTCTTAATAATGGAATTGATATATCTAAAGTTATTAGTAAAAGAAGATTAGATATGCATTTTTTAGGTTATAAAAATAGTCGATTACAAATAGGAAATATTAATGTTTTGTTGCATCACCCTTTCTTTATCGATAAAAAAATGAAATATGATAGTGAAATAAAAGATTTATATCCTAATATGAATTTTGATTTAATTTTAAGAGGACATACCCATCATAACGAGATATTTGTTAATAGTGATGGTTCTTTAGTAGTAAATGTTCCTGCTTGTTATAGTTCACCTAATCGTAGTTATACTAACATTTATGAAATAACCTTAAAAAATAATAATTTAACTAATGAGATGGAGATAAATACTATCTTATTGCCATTTGATAGAGAAGAAGTAATACCTATATCTAAGATGTATTTACCAATAACACCCAAGTCATTAATTAAGAAAATGCAAGGACCTATTAATAATGCAGTTTCTAGTAATAAGTGGCAAAAAAAGAGGTAAAAATTTTTTCTTGCAAAACCCTAGGGGGGGGGGTATAATGATATTATGTAGTATAATAAGTTCGGAGATGGTAAGGAATGAATAAAAAAGTAATAATACTATCTATGTGTATAGCAATATTAGTTATGACTATAGGGTATTCAGCATTTGTATCAAATATAAAAATAAATGGTACAGCTAATATTACTAGTACTTGGAATATATTATTTACTAAAATTGAACAAGTATCTATAAAAGGAGGAGCAGTAGAAAAAACACCTCCTGAAGCAACAGGAACTTTAGCAACCTTTGATATAGGATTAATTTCTCCAGGAGACGAAATAGTTTATCAAATAACAGTAGAAAATAAAGGAAGTTTAAATGCGATTATCAATAAGATAAATGCAACACAACTTGGAAGTGACGCAATAGAATTTATAATAGAAGGAATAAAAGAGGGAGATAAACTTAGTCATGGACAAGAAAAAACATTTACTGTAACTATCAAATACAAAGATGTAACAAAAGACCCTAACTTAAAAGATAATGAGTTACAAATAGATATAATTTATGTACAAGATTTAAGTGATAAAGAACAAAAAGATCCAAGTATCGTTCCAACAAGATTATCACAAAAGATACTTTATGATAATGAAGAAAAAGCAGATACTGGTATTAATTTTGGAGAGATA